>JAYRNS010000517.1:0-1833 GCA_041912075.1 Anaerolineae bacterium | reverse complement strand
GGCAATCAGGTGCAGAAGTTTACCCTCGACAACCCCCAGATGACACTCGGCCGGCAGCCGGACAACGACATCGTCCTGGCCGCGCCGGTTGTGTCGGGTCACCATGCGCGTCTGCAGCTGGAAGGCAGCACCTACCGCATCGTCGATCTGGGGAGCGCCAACGGTCTGACCAGTGACGGGCAGCGCGTCACCCAGAAGGTCCTGGCCGATGGTGAGGTGTTGACCATCGCCAACCAGGTAGCGCTGCAGTATCGCCGCGCGATTGGGTTCCTGGCTGGCAGTGACGGATTGGAGACAGCAACCGAGCCGGCGAAAATGGTGGCCCTGCCCACCGATCAGGAACCGGTGCGCATCGGGCGCGCGCCGGACAACCAGATCGTCCTGGATCACCCGCAGATCAGCCGCTATCATGCCATGATCGAGCGCATGGGCGTGGGGCGCTACCGGGTCCACGACTTGAAGAGCACCAACGGCGTCTTCGTCAACAACCAGCGCGTCGATCGTGAGGCCTGGCTGAAAGAAGGCGATGAGATTGGCATCGGCCCGTTCCATCTGGCCCTGCAAGAGGGTGTGATCCGGTCGAGCACGGCGCGTGGTCTGCGGCTGGATGCACTGCACTTGCAGAAATGGGTCAGTAAGGACAAGAACCTGCTGCAAGACATCTCACTCTCGATCTACCCGCAGGAGTTCGTCGCCCTGGTAGGACTTTCCGGTGCCGGCAAGTCGACCCTCATGAATGCCCTGAGCGGGTTCTCGCCGGCGACGCACGGTGCCGTGTTCGTCAACGACGTCGACCTCTACCGCAACTTCGACATGTTCCGCAACGAGCTCGGTTATGTCCCGCAGAAGGACATCGTGCACGCCGAGCTGACCGTGTACCAGGCGTTGGACTACGTCGCCCAGCTGCGTATGCCGCCCGACACCGCACCCGAAGAACGGCACAAGCGGATCCTCGAGGTGCTGGATGACCTGGACCTGGCCGAGCGTAAGGACCTGCCCATCCACAAGCTCTCCGGCGGCCAGCTCAAACGGGTCTCTATCGGCGTCGAGCTGCTGACCAAACCGCGGCTCTTTTTCCTGGACGAACCGACCTCGGGTCTCGATCCGGGCACCGAATATAACATGATGAAGCTCCTGCGTCACCTGGCCGACCAGGGGCGCACGATCGTGCTGATCACCCACGCCACCAAAAACGTGATGATGTGCGACAAGGTGATCTTTCTCGTGCGCGGCGGGTACGTGGCGTTCTACGGGCCGCCCGAAGATGCGCTGACCTATTTCGACCGCTACCGCACCGAGCGCGAGCGCCGCGAAAAAGACATGGAATTCGACAGCATCTACATCGTCCTGGAGGACGAGGCGCGCGGCACGCCGGCCGAGTGGGCCGATCGTTTCAAACAATCGCCGGAATTTCAGGCTTACGTGGCCGAGCGGCTGCGCACGCGCCGTCAGGCCGCGACCGACAACGTCAGCGCGGCGACCGCCGCCAGCCGGATCAGCCGTGCGACGACGCGCCGCATCAGCACGTGGCGGCAGCTGGTCATTTTGTCGGCCCGTAACGTCAAGATTCTCACGCGTGACCGTCTGAGCCTGGCATTGATGCTGCTCCTGGCACCGGCCATCGGTCTGCTCGACTTCATGTGGGGCCGCAAGCTCTTCGACCCGGTGGAGGGCGATCCAGGCAAGATCGTGACGATGTTCTTTATGCTGGGGCTGATCACGATCCTGATCGGTGCGTTGAGCTCGGTGCTGCAAATCGTCAAAGAAGAGGAAATCTACAAACGCGAACGTGCCGTGGGGCTCAAGGTCGGACCCTACATCCTGTCCAAGGTG
>JAYRNS010000516.1:0-3771 GCA_041912075.1 Anaerolineae bacterium | reverse complement strand
TTGGCACCTGCCCCGCCCGGTACCCGTACGGTCATCACCCCCAAAGGAGTCAATCCATGGCCGACGATTTGTTCGCTGCGCTTGCGATCCTCATCCCCCATGACCGGCTGCTCACTCGCCCTGCTGAGGTGACGCCTTTCGAATCCGATGGCCTTACCACGTACCGTGTGCGTCCGGCGGCCGTCGTGCTGGCCGAAACCCAGCAAGAAGTGATCGAAACGGTGCGCCTGTGTTATCGTTTCCAAACGCCCTTCGTAGCCCGTGGCTCTGGCACCAGCCTGTCCGGTGGCTCCTTGCCCGTCGAACACGGTGTCGTGATCGCCCTCAACCGCCTGAACCGCATCGTCCATCTGGACCCCAAGGAGCGCGTGGCGATCGTCGAACCTGGCACGATCAACCTGGACATCTCGCGCGCCGCCGCACCCTACGGTCTCTACTACGCCCCTGACCCATCCAGCCAGCCGATTTGTACAATCGGCGGCAACGTGGCCTACAACTCGGGTGGCGCCCACTGTCTGAAATACGGCATGACCAGCAACCACGTGCTCGGCCTCAAAGCCGTACTGCCCGACGGTGAGGTGGTCTACCTGGGTGGCGATTCGTTGGAAAGCACCGGTCCCGATTTGTCCGGTCTGTTCGTGGGCAACGAGGGTCTTTTCGGTGTCGCGCTGGAAATCACCGTACGACTTCTACCCAAACCGGAGCTCTACCGCACCGTGCTCGCCGCCTACCGATCGCTGGCCGCGGCCGGTGATGCGGTGGCCAGCGTCGTTGCCTCGGGCTTGCTGCCGGGCGCCATGGAGATCATGGACAACCTCGCGATCCAGGCAGCCGAAGCAGCCGTGCATGCCGGTTACCCACTCGACGCGCAGGGGCTGCTCATCGTCGAGTTGGAGGGTGAAAAACCCAATGTCGATGCCGAATTCGAGCACCTCATGCGCGTGATCGAAGCCTCCGAGCCCTACCAGGTGCGTGTGGCCAGGGATGAGGCCGACCGCCTGCTGATCTGGAAGGGACGCAAGAGTGCCTTTTCGGCGGTCGGGCGCCTCAGCCCGGATTACATCGTGCAGGATGGTGTGGTGCCACGCAGCCGTCTCGGCGAAGCGCTGACCGAGATTGGACGGCTGAGTGCGGAATACGGCATTCGGGTGGCCAATGTTTTTCACGCCGGCGACGGCAACCTGCACCCCCTGATCCTGTACAACGGCCAGGAGCCGGGTGCCTTCGAGCGCGCCGAAGAGCTGGCCTCGCGTATCCTGCGTCTGTGCATCCGCCTGGGCGGCTCCATCACCGGCGAGCACGGTGTCGGCATCGAAAAGCGCAACTACATGCCCGAGCTCTTCAACGAGACCGACCTGGACGTCATGCAGCGCGTGCGTCTGGCTATGGACCCCCTGGAGCTGGCCAACCGGGGCAAGATGTTCCCCGGCGGCACTGCGCCGGCCCTGCGGCTGCACGGTATGCACCCGCTGGAACGTGAAGGGAGGATTAGCCGCGAATGAACCTCCAACCCGCATCGATTGCCGAGCTTCAGGACACCGTGCGTGCCGTACCGGCCCTGGTGGTGCGCGGTGGCGGCAGCAAACCGGCCCTGTCGACACCGGTCGAGCAAACTGTGGTTGTGTCCATGACTGGTCTGACGGGGGTGCTCGAATACGAGCCAGGTGAATTCACTTTCACGGCCCTGGCCGGTACGCCGGTCGCCGTCGTGCAGAACGTGTTGGCTGAACACGGTCAGTACTTGCCCTTCGATCCACCCCTGGCCAGCCAGGGGGCTACGTTGGGCGGTGTGGTGGCTGCGGGTACCAGTGGTCCCGGCCGCCTGCGGTATGGCGGCGTGCGCGATTTTATCATCGGCGTACGCTTCGTCGATGGGCAGGGTGACCTGGTGCGCGGCGGCGGCAAAGTCGTCAAAAACGCGGCCGGCTTCGACCTGTCCAAACTAATGGTAGGCAGCCTGGGACGCCTCGGTGTGCTGGCCGAATTGACGTTCAAGGTGTTCCCCCAGCCGGCCGCCTACACCACGCTGCAGCTCGGGTACGACACCCTGGCCGCAGCCCTCGATGCCCTGCGCACGTTGGCCGCGGCACCGCTCGACCTGGACGCGCTCGATCTACTGCCGGCGACGGCAGACGAACCAGTGACGTTGTGGGTGCGTCTGGGCGGTCTGGCCGATGCGCTGCCCCCCCGCGTGGTGCGTCTGCGCACGTTTCTGACCGACCGGGTGTCTGAGACGAAGACGCTGGTCGAGTGGTCAAACGTTGCCGCGGCTGATTTGTGGGCTGGGGCGCGCGATTTTGCCTGGGTACCGCCAGGCTGGAACCTGCTGAAGATCCCCATCACGGCTGCGCGCATTCCGCTGTTGGAGGAACAGCTGGCTGGTCGGGAGGCCGCGCGTCGTTACAGCGTGGCGGGCAACATGGCCTGGTTGGGCTGGCCCGAGGACCCGGCAGCCCTGCACGATCTACTGGCCTCGCTTGGGCTGAGTGCACTGGTCCTGTGGGGTCCCCCTGGCCGGCCATTGCTGGGTAAACGCGCCGGTGAGGCATTCGCCCGCCGCGTCAAACACGCGCTCGACCCCGTCAACCGTTTTGGGGAGGTCTGAAATGCAGCACACGATACCCGTCGACGCCTTGGGGCCGCAGGGTGAGGCGATGGCGAGTGCCGTCAGTGCCTGTGTGCACTGCGGTTTCTGCCTCCCCGTGTGTCCGACGTACCGCGTGCTGGGTGAGGAGAACGACTCACCGCGCGGGCGCATTTTCCTCATGAAGGACGTGTTGGAGGGGAGCTTGCCCCTGGCCGAGGCGGTGCCCTACGTCGATCGCTGTCTGGGCTGCCTGGCCTGCGTGCCGGCTTGCCCGTCGGGGGTGGCCTACGGTGAGCTGCTGGGTCCGTTCCGGGCATTTGCCGAAACGCACCGCCAGCGCACACCGGGTGATCGCGTGACACGCGGCCTGGTGCGCAGCACCCTGCATTCGCCCTCGCGCCTGCGCACGATGGCCCAGGTGGGCAGCATTGCACGACCCCTGTCGCGGATGCTGCCACGCACGCCGCGTGCCATGCTGGCCTTACTGCCGGAAAGGCTGCCCGCTAAGGCGCCACCTCTGCCCGAAGTTTACCCGGCTGTGGGCAAGCGGCGGGCGCGGGTCGCCCTGCTGGCCGGCTGTGCGCAGCAGGTGCTGGCACCCGGCATCAACTGGGCGACCCTGCGCGTCCTGGCTGAAAACGGTGTCGAGGTCGTCATTCCCAAGGGGCAGGTGTGCTGTGGTGCACTGGCACTACATACCGGTGCGGCTGACCAGGCACGGCAGCTGGCAGCGACTAACCTGGCCGTCTTTCCGGCCGACGTCGATGCGGTGGTCACCAACGCGGCCGGCTGCGGTTCTGGGATGCACGAGTATCCGCTGCTGTTCCGCGGTCTGCCGCTGGAAGCCAATGCCACCGCCTTCGCCGCGCGGGTGCAGGATATCAGCGTTTTTCTCGATGCCTTGGGGCTGCGTACCCCGCTGCCGCTCCCACAGCCTTTGCGGTTGGCCTACCACGATGCCTGCCACCTGCTCCACGCCCAAGGGATCCGCGAAGCGCCGCGCCGCCTGCTGGCCAGTATTGCCGGTGTGACCGTGGTGGAGATCGCCGAGGGGGACATGTGCTGTGGCTCGGCCGGCACGTACAACATCGACCAGCCCGAGATTGCGCAAATCCTCGGCGCCCGCAAGGTGCAGAATATCTTGCAGGCCGAGGCCGATGCAGTCGTCACCGGCAATATCGGCT
>JAYRNS010000515.1:0-2504 GCA_041912075.1 Anaerolineae bacterium | reverse complement strand
GGGACCTTGCCCCGTTTTTTCTGGGTGCGGTCTCCACTTTTCCATTTTTTTTGAAACTTGGCAACCTGTCAACCCGCCACGGCCAAATTCGATCAAAACAGCACGGGAAGGTGTTCTTTTACGAGCCCTTAGTTGCAGTCAGCAGCAAACGATAGGCGCGCCAAGCCACGAAAGGTGGCCGCACAAGTTCGCGGTCTTCGCGGCTTCGCGTGAGACAAAACTGTACGAAAGGACAACGGATGACCGAGAGCGAACCGCTCGTCACGCGTGACCGGATCATCGAGCAGGCCACGCGTTTGTTCGTCACGCGCGGTTACCACGCGATGTCGATGCGTGAGATCGCCGAAGCGGTGGGGGTAACCAAGGCCGCGCTGTATTACCACTTCAGCGACAAAGAAGCGCTCTTTCTGGCGGTCCTGGCGGCCAGCCTGGACCGGCTGGAAGTCATCGTGCGTGAAGCACGCGCCGCTGGGGGCACGACACGCGCCCAGGTCGAGCGCATCGTGCGCGGCATCTTTGCGCAGTCACCCGACCAGCGGGCGATCGTGCGCCTGGCGCGCCAGGAGATGGCGACGCTCAGCGCGCAGAGCCTGGCGCAGTTTGGGGGCCTCTACCAGGAGAAGTTCATCGGCCAGGTGGAAGCGACCCTGGCCGAAGGCCTAGCGCGGGGCGAGCTGCGTGCCCTGGACGTGCGCCACGCGACGTGGCTGCTGCTGGGGATGATTTCGCCGTTTCTGGATGCGTCGCCCGAGCTCGACATCCGTGCCACCGACGCAGCCATCGCGCTGGCATTGACCGTCTTTTTCGATGGGGTGGGTGCGTGAGGGCCACCGGCCTGGCCCCACTGGTTGGTCATGCCATTCAGTCTTCTAGGCCGGTGATCCGGTCGAATATGAGATCGGCGCAGACAACACACGCTGCACGCACGCGCTGCCAATCCTGCCAGCGCACGGCCAGGTTCTTGTATTCCACCAGGTTGACTTCATCGAGATCGTAGGGCAGCGGCTGCGCAAGCTGGATTTGCAGCTGCTGCAGGGCCGATTCACCACCTGGCTGCGGATAGAGGCCGTCAAAGACACGCAGCGCCTCCACGGTGCGATCCTCTCCAAGATGGTCCACCAACGCGACAAAGTCAAGGTAGTCCCGCGTTGTGTTTCGCCGCAGAATGAGCACACCCTTGATTCGGAGCATCTCGGCCTCGGTGGGCAGCGTGATTTTCTCTCCGCCTACCTCGATCTGGGTGACTTCCAGTGGTGTATCTCTGATTAGCTGCCGCACCCCGGTTTCGATGCCGTCGGGACTACCCAGAATCTGCACCGGGCGTGTCACGCGTGCAGTCTGCCAACCGGCCACAGCTTCGAGTTCGGCCAGCACCTGGTCGAACCGCAGCCGCAGATCGTTGACGACATGATCGGCATCGGTGGACAGACGATGGCGGGCATAGACTGCGGAGGCAGTGCCGCCCACCAATACCGCATCCGGCAGGATACGCTGCAAGTGGGCCGCGGCTGCCAAAACCCGTTCCCAGTCAGGGAGTAGTTCGTCCGGCATAATGGTTCCAGAAATGATAGCGTTGGGCGTAGGGATCGGCAATATGTGCCGCGCAGACGCGCAGAATCTTCGCCCGCACCGATGGATCGGTGAGCAGGGCGGTGCGCAGGGCCGCCCAGTCTTGGCGCTTGCCCCGGCCAATGATATCGTCGATAGCAGCCAGGGTATAGTCCTGGTGTGTGAGATGGCGGTGCTGCATCGAATCGGTCACCAAATCGAAAGGTTGCTCCTGCATGGAGGTCCAGCGCCACGGATTGGGCTGACAACAATATTGTACAGCCAGTGTGGGCAAATGACAATCTCCCAACGCCCAGCGACAGCGCTGGCGCTGACGGTCTTTCTTGATGAGGTACGGGCATAAGGGTTGCGGGCGTGAACTTGCTGGCAGGCTGCGACATTCCCCAAATGGTGATCTGCTGCCCCTGGTGTATACGTTCTTGCCGAGATATCCTCTCCTCCCACGAGCGTTGGGGCTGGCGGTCGAAAATGACCAGATGCGCTTCACCGGCCTGGCATTGATGCGCATATGCCCAGGTTTGCACCAATCCATCGGCGATGGTGCGTTCCAGTGAACCGTACAAACGAATGCCACGTGGCCCATTCGTTCATTCGTTCTGCCGCAGGCATTCGTTGACGGCCGCGCCCCGCAGCGCCAGGCGCCGGCCGCGGGCGGCGTCGCTATGGGTTTTCGACATCCGATGCCGCGCCGTGGTGACTTTTCGACTGGGTCGAAGTCCAATAGGGCGGAGGTAGACCCAGATATGAAAATCGCTGTTTTTGGCGCCACAGGCGGCGTTGGCCGGCAGGTGGTTGAGCAGGCCCTGGCCGCGGGCCATGCCGTCACGGCCCTGGCGCGCAATCCACATAAGCTCGCACCGCCCCATCCTCGCCTGGTCGTCGTGCTGGGGAACGTCCACGACGCGGCCAGGGTCGAGGACACCCTGCAGGGCGCG
>JAYRNS010000514.1:0-2102 GCA_041912075.1 Anaerolineae bacterium | reverse complement strand
GCGCGCAGGTGCCGGTCACGCTGGCGAGCACGTGACCGGCACCGTCATCCTGTCATGTCCCTTGTGCCGGCTGGCCTCGTCGCGCCGCGCGCAGGTGCCGGTCACGCTGGCGAGCATGTGACCGGCACCGTCATCCCGTCATGTCCCTTGTGCCGGCTGGCCACGTCGCGCCGCGCGCAGGTGCCGGTCACGCAGTGGATGCCCTTGCCGCAAACGTCCGACAGCTCCCTCATTCATCCCCAACCCCCAATCCCTGACCCCTACTCCCTACTCCGTACTCCCTACTCCGTACTTCCAAAATTCACACCAAACTGTGACCACTGCCGCGCGAAAATTGCTCCTCCAGAATCGTTAACCAGGGTAGTGCGCGGGTAAACGCGCCATACTCTCGATTCAGGAGGAGCAGCCATGAGTGCTTACCGTTTGCAGAAGAGAACGCTGCGCAGACCGGATATGTTGCTGTGTTTGGTCGTGGCATCGTTGGTGGCGTGGGTTGGGATGGTGGTTGTGGCGTCAGCTGGGGCCGCCCCCGACATCAGCACAACGATCGTCGTGAGCGAATTTCGCACCCGCGGTCCCGCCGGTGCCAACGACGAGTTTGTCGAACTATTCAACCTGTCACCCGATGCCATCGACATCGGCGGCTGGAAGATTGCCGGCTCCAACGCCAGTGGTGGCACTTCGACCCGGCTCACGGTTGCCGCCGGTACCATTCTACCAGGCGGCTGCCGCTTCCTGGCCACCAACGGTGCCAGCAGCGGGTATTCCGGTGGCGTGGTGGGTGACCAAACCTACACCACCGGTATTACCGACGACGGCGGCGTTGCCTTGCTGCGGCCCGATAACAGCATCGTTGACGCCGTGGGCATGAGCATGGGCAGCGCTTACCGCGAAGGTACGCCGCTGGCGCCCCTGGCCGGTTTGGCCAATCAGAGTTACGAGCGCCTGCCCAACAACGGCGCTGCCAACAACAACAATCGTACCGACAGCGACGACAATGCCGCTGATTTTGTCCACAACGTTTCCTCGAGTAACCCACAAAACCGTGCCAGTTCGTGCACGCCCCTGGGTGTCACCCTGGCCGATTTCCACGCCACCCCGGGCACCGGGCACGTGCTGGTCGGCTGGGAAACCACCAGCGAGATCGGCAACACCGGGTTCAACCTCTGGCGTGGCACCTCACCCGCTGCACCGTCGGTTCAGCTCAACAGCGCACTCATTCCCTCCCAGGCACCGGGCAGCCCGCAGGGGTTTGTTTACGAATGGACCGACGATTTCGCCCTGGTCAATGCCACCACTTACTACTACTGGCTGGATGACGTCAGCATGAGCGGCACCACCACGCGCCACGGTCCGGTCAGCGCCCTCTATAACGCACCCTCTGCGCTGCGTTTGGGCGTCTTGACCGCGGTGCCGGTGCAGCCGGCCCCGTGGGCGGCGGGCGCGGGCATCGTTTTGGGGGCTGGCTGCGTCTGGCTGTTGGCTCGCCGGCGTTAACACCTCGCCGCCGACGTGCCTGGAGGAGCACCGTGCGTCTAACGCATCTGACACTGGTCTGGTTGTCTGGCATTGCCTGCGCGGGTTGGTTGTGGGAACGCGACTGGCTGACGTGCCAGACCCCCCCGGCCTGGGTGTGGCTGCTGGCGGCCGTGGGGGCGGGCGCGGCGGCACTGTTACTACGCCGCCGGGTCCTGCCCCTGGCCCGCCTGACCGTGCTGGCGCTTGTCTTTGTTCTGGCCCTTGCCCGCTACCAGGCCCATCCATTGATGCCATGCCTGGGGCCGCAGGACCTGGCCTACTACAATGGTACCCAAGACACACCGCGATCGACCATCCTCACAGGGGTGATCGACGGTTACCCCCAACAAACAGCACAGGGAGCCCGCTACCGGCTCGCCGTACGCACGCTGACAGTCAACGACACGGTCGTCCCTGTCTCGGGGCTGGCGCTGGTGCAGGCCCCGCCGTACCCGGCATATGCCTACGGCGATCTTGTCGAGGTGACCGGTCAGCTGCAGACGCCGCCGCAGCTGGAAGATTTCGACTACCGGACCTATCTGGCCCGGCAGGGCGTGTTCTCCCTGCTGCGACGGGCGCACGTG
>JAYRNS010000513.1:0-4085 GCA_041912075.1 Anaerolineae bacterium | reverse complement strand
GGACACGTCAACCATCACCACGCCGCCATGACTGTCGGCTACGCTGGCATACGACCCGCTGACGGTGACACCCACCGCGTGGGTGGTGGGCAGCGTGCCACGCAGCAGCGGCGCGGCCGGGTTGGTGACGTCCAGGACCAGCAGCCCGTCCTCGGCGTCGGCGACGTAGGCATGATTGCCCTGGACGGCGACGTCCACACCCCAACCCGGCAGCAGCGTGGTGCTGCGCAGGACGGGTGCAGCCGGGTTGGTGATGTCGAGCACGAGAAGCGTTTTGCCGGCCGCGACGAAAACCAGGCTGCCAGCCACATCGACCCCCATGGCCGTCTCGCTGGTATACGTCGCGCGCCGCACAGGTGCCTGAGGATTGGTGAAGTCTACGATGTGTACACCCCCCCAGCCTGCGGCCACGACGGCCAGATTGCCGGTGATCGCGACTTTACGTGCCAGCCCGGGCAGCGCAAGCGAGCCACGGCGCACGGGCAGCGCCGGCTGGCTGACGTCGATGATGTGCAGCCCGCTGGGACCAACGGCAATCGCCCGGCTGCCGGTGACTATGAGGTCGAGCAGTGGGCCGGCCGCTGGAAGGGTTGACAGCCGCTGTGGTCGGGTAAGGTCCCCCAAGTCGAAGACAGCGAAACCATCGGTGCGGCTGGCCACGTACCCCAGGGATGCGCTGACCGCCACCGCCTGTGCTGCTCCTACGAACGGCGTCGTGCTGCGCCGCAGCAGCGTGGCTGGATCGCTGGTGTCGAAAATGTGCAGCTGGCGTCGATCAGTCACGTACACCCGGTTACCGGCTGCGGCAACGCTGCTGGCGACGATTCGTGAGGATGCGGCCACGACCGGAAAGGCCGGGTTAGTGACGTCGATGGCCAGCAGCCGGTCACCATCGGCGACGTAAGCGGTGGACCCTGACACCTGGACCGCCCGGGCCAGTCCTGGCGTGTCGATGCGTCCCAGCCGCTGCGGATTGGCCGGGCTGCTGACGTCAATTGTACGCAGACCCTGGTTGAAATAAGCCATGTAGGCAATCGTGCCAGCCACTTCGACGTCGAGGGCGACGCCGGCTGACTTGAGGGCACCACGCAGCACAGGATTGGCCGGGTTGGCGGTCTCGATGACCAGGAGTCCACTGCTGTCGTCGGCCACATACGCCAGGGTACCGGCCACGTCCACCGCGTGGGGTCCCCCGTGGGTCGGGTAACGGCCGCGCAGCACCGGCGCATCGGGGTTATGCACATCCACCAGCGCCAAACCGGTGCCAAAATCGGCAACGTAGGCCAGCCCGTTGGCCACGTGTACGGCTTTGGCAAAACCGAAACCATCGAGACTGGCGCGCAGCCGGATGTCCTGTGGGTTGGTCACGTCAAGAATGTGCAGACCGCTGCTGCCGGTGACGACGTAGGCCAGACCGCTGCTCACGGCGACGTCCTGCACGACATAGGGCAGCAGAGGGCTTTGTCCCACCCAACCCGGTGCGTAGGGATTGGACACGTCGATCGCGACGAGGCGCGGCCCGACACCCACGTAGGCCATCGTACCGACGACAGCCAGGGCCGGGCTGTCACTGCCCCCGGTTTGACCAACGATGACAGGGGCAGCCGGCGAGTCGAGAGGAGTCGCCTGTATGGGATATTGGCGGCTGAACCCCAGGCAAAATAACAGGGCGATTGTGGCAAGCAGGACGTACCGTGGCCTGTTCATCGCAGGCTGATATTCCTCGAATGCGGTGCAATTGAGAGCAATTTCACCGCGCTTCCGTCCGATCCGTGGTACAAAGACATCATGAACCTTCGACTTCTGAGGCATCGTAAAAGAATAACTTCCCGCAATCTGGTTGGATTTCGCAGCAATTCACCTGAAGTTATTCTTTTCCGAGCCCTGCGATGGCTGATTCCGCTCCTGGCGGCTGGGCTCATGCTGGCCGTATTTATCTCCGTTCTGGCCGTACCGGGAGTTGGATCACCCGATGCCACGCCGGCCCCACCACAGCGTATTGCCCTGCCACCCGGTGGTGCCATGCTCGTCGACCGGGACAACTTCAACGGTGCCGACCGCGAGATCCCCGGCGTGCAGCTGGCCAGCCACCTTGACATCCCGTGGGCGGCGATCAACCCACAAAACTGCGATACCGATCCACTGGGTTGTACCGATTTTAGTTTCATCGAAGACCGTCTGAACCAACTCAGCCGCCAGCAGGTTACCCTGGTCGACGGCCAGGTGGTGGCGCCGCGCCCGATTTGGCTGTCCCTGCCACGGTTCTGGTCGCAAGGTTCGGAAGTGGACAACGTACGTTACTGCGACAATTACGTGCCCAACTGGCTCGGTGCCACCGACGGTTTGGCGCCCAACTATTCGGTTCTCGTCACACGCACGGTCAACGGCCAGGCGATCACACACACCGAGCTGGTGCCACGTCTCGACAGCCCGGCCTTCCAGGACGCCTATGCGACCCTGATTCAGCGGTTGGGAGAGACCTATGGCAGCGATCCGCGGGTCGCCGGGCTGTTTATCGCCAATGGCTATGACAACGAGACGAACCTGATTGCGCGTTGGTGCGGTGTGTCGCTCGACCTCATCGCCAACTGCAGCAACCCCAACGCCGCGACCTGTCTGATCAGTGCGTACAGCGGTGGTGAGTACGACCGTTTCGTACGCCGCACGATCGATGCGTTTCACCAGGCATTTCCACGCAAACCGGTCTATTTGCTCCTGGCGCCGGCACCCGACGATTGGCTGCGCTGCAATTGGGTGTATGGCGTGCCGGGACAGTTTACCGGCATACGCGAGTACAGCAACCGGCACATCGGTATCGGTTTCAACGGCATGCGCTACGACGTCCCCAGCTTTATCCGCCGGCCGCCACCTGAACCGCCGCCGGCACGTGCGGCCTGCAGCTCATTTCAGTTGATGTTGGACAACCGCGGCATTCTCCCGATCAAACTCGAACCCTCGCAGAGCTGGTCGGGGGTGGCGCGCCACCAGATCGAGTATTGGAGCTGGCTGGCGGGGATCGGCCCGTTCTGGCCGGATTTCATCGATACCCAGCCTTCATGGTTCTGTGTCGAGACCGAGGCCGACGGGTCGTGCCGGGCGACCCCACCGACGGCTGTGCCTTCCAGTGCGCTGAAGGTATTCAATACACAGTACGGCTTCCCGCTCATCGACACCCCACGCAGCGGCAGCCAGGGCGATTTTGCCGACTGGATCGAGCGCCAGTTGGGCAACACCGCCAGCAGTGCGCGGGATCTGTGGACTGTTTTCCACCGCACCGAGTTTCCCCACACCGGTTCCTACTGTCGCGGCTTCTGCGAAGGTTTCGATGCCAACTTCGACCACTTCCTGGCCGTCGCCAGTGGGGCTTACACGGTGCGCTGTGGCAACAGCGAACTGCCGTGTTACGACCCCAATCCGCTGCCGGCCGCAGAAACCAACATTTATTCGCGGTTTGCCGGCCGGATGGACGAATCGACGCTGGCTTTTGCCATCAGCGATACGCTGAGTTACTACGGTCGCACCATGAGCAACGTCACGCTGCGTATCGCCTACGTCAACGACGGTGAATCAGATTTCACCGTGACTTTCCCCACAGCAACCGGGAGTTCGACCCTGACCGTCGACCGGACGGCGGACGGCGGTTGGGGGTGGTACGAAACGACGCAGACCGTGCGGCTGGCCAATGTGCTCGACGGGGCTGTGCTGCGGCTCGGCTACACGGGGGCCGGGCCACGCCCGACGCTGCACATGGTGTGGATCGACGTCAACGACGCGTCGTGACAGGGAAGCACTCGTAGCGAGCGTGCAAACCCGTTCACTTCAAAGGTGCCTGTAAGACCAGACCTCATGTCATTCAAAGGAAACTCCGGCGGTGAGGAGTGCTGCACGCCCACGTGCAGCAAGACGTCCTCATTGAAAGAAACGTCCGCACCTGGGGGTGCGGACTCCTCAACACCGCAGCAGCGCGAGGCGAACGCTGCCAGCAGTCGACTTATTCAGAACCACTTCGGCGCCCACCCGGCGCTGCCGCACCCGTTTCTTCGAACTGTATGGTTTAACGCCTGGAAGTACGAGCACAGCGAAGT
>JAYRNS010000512.1:0-8865 GCA_041912075.1 Anaerolineae bacterium | reverse complement strand
GCCGTCGGTTATGAGTCTACCGTGTGGGCGGTGATCGTGATCGCCCTGACGATCATGGCCTCGGTGTTCATTTATTCCCCGTTGGGCGCTGGCTTTGTGGCCTATGGTGTGGCCCTCGCCGGCATCGGCATGTTGACCCTGACCGGCAACAACGTGGCCATGGACTCCTTCGGCCCCATCTCTGACAACGCCAACGGTATCGGCGAAATGGCTGGTCTGGATCCGAAAGCCCGCCAGATCATGGCCGACCTGGATGGGGTTGGCAACACGACCAAGGCGATCACCAAGGGTATCGCGATCGGCTCGGCCGTCATTGCCGCAGTGTCGTTGTTTGCCTCGTACGTCACCGACGTGAACAAGATCGACCCCACAGCACTGGCGCAGGGTATCAATATCTCAGCACCGGTGGTCTTCGTTGGCTTCTTGATCGGAGGCGCGGTGCCGTGGCTCTTCTCGTCGCTGGCGATCAAGGCCGTGGCGCGTGCCGCCGGTCTGATCGTGACCGAAGTTCGCCGCCAGTTCCGTATCCCTGGTATCATGGAAGGCACGGTCAAACCTGACTATGCCAAGGCCGTGACGATTTCCACGATTGCCGCGCAGAGTGAGCTGGTCAACCTGGCCCTGCTGGCCATCGTGACGCCGATCGTCATCGGTCTGGCGCTGCAGGTCGAGGCACTCGGCGGTTTTCTGGCCGGCGTGATCCTCTCCGGCCAGCTGCTGGCGGTCTTTATGTCCAATGCCGGCGGTGCCTGGGACAATGCCAAAAAGACCATCGAAGACGAGCCACGTGACCTGGCCAAAAACACCGGCAAGGGCTCCGACCGGCACAAGGCTGGCGTGGTCGGTGACACCGTCGGTGATCCGCTCAAGGACACGGCCGGCCCGGCTCTCAACCCGATGATCAAGGTGATCAACCTGGTCAGCCTGATCATGGCACCGATCATCGTCGCCTACCACACGATCACCGTGGCAACCGCGTCGATCATCGTGATCGGTCTGCTGATCATCGTCTGGGCTGTGAACCGCAGCCGCAAGGGCGGCAACTTCAGCGGTGCGACCGAATCGACGTCACATTAAACACCCACTATCGAACGGGGAGCGGTCAAGTCACCGCTCCCCGTTTTTTTGTTGAAGGCTCAATCCAACCATCCGTCTCCCGCGCGGCCATCAACGAATAGGGCCACGAATCAACGAATCGCACACCGCCGACCGAATCCGTTCAATCCGTTCCTGGCGCGGCCGTCAACGAATAGGGCCACGAATCAACGAATCACTCCCAGTAATCCCTACTCCGTACTCCCTACTCCCTCCCTACTCCACCGCCACCCGTGCGTACGCCGCCGTCGGATTGCCATCCAGGTCCTCGACGATAAACCCGACGAGATAATCGCCGGCGGCCGCATCGAGCTCCTTCCAACGGAACGGCTGGGTGCCGAAGGTCAGGGTATCTCCTTCCTGGGCAGCGGTCTTTTCGATCTGGCCGCTTGCGTTCAGGTCCAGCCATTTCTCGACGATCGTGAAGGTGTCGCCGGGTTGGGGTGTGATTTCGCGCGGCGCACCTGTGCCATCAGGATTGGTAAAACCAAATACCTGCTGCATTTCACCATTGGCGAAATACATCTTGGCATAGCGCTGCTCACCACCGTCGGCGTAGGTGTAGATACCGTCCACCGAATAGGTCGCTTCGTCACGCGTCTTGCCGTACGTTTCTGGGTTGAACAGCGCCACGTGTGACTTCTGCCCATCGTTGATGGCAAACACCACCGGTTCCCACTCGAACTCCAGGGTGAAGTCGCCCTCACCCCAATCGGGGTAGTACACCCCATCGACCTCGCGGGTGTCGTTGCTTTCCAGATAATCCGAGTCGGCCACGTTGATCGAATTGGCATCCCGGTCGTAGAAACCGACGAAGAACTTGATGTAACCAACCTTGTCACCCGAGATGTCGGCACTCAGCACCACCGGCTGGCCTGGTGCGGCCGTCTTGGACGACAGGCTGATGGGTGACACCTCGATGACGCCGGCACCGGGGGCGACAATCGTCTCCCCGCGCTGCGGCACCGCGACCTGGTTGGCCGCCAGCTCGAACTGGCGGCCGGTGTAGTGGAAAGCCAGAAAATCGTCCCACAGCGAGCTCTCGACGAACCGCCGCGCAATCGCCGTGTACGACTGTGGTCCCGCCACCGCCGAACGGTAGAGCTGCGAGTTGGGGAAGTAGACCGAAACGCCGGTGGCCCCTGGTTTGTTGGGACCATGTTTCTCGGCCAGCACGACCCGGCCCAACGCGGCCATGACCGTGTCAGCCGCCCGGCTCACGGTGGCGTTGCCGCCTTCGCGCTTGAGCAGCTCGGCAAAGTTACCCAGGTCGATGTACGAGGCGGGCACATTCGAGCCAAAGATGCTGGTAAAGGCCTGCGCATAGTTGCGCGCCTGGGCCACCGTGCGCTGGTTGAGACCTTGCAGGGAATAGGCGAAACTGTCGACGCTGGCCATCAGGTCGGGCAGCGCCTGCAGGTCGATGGCGGTGAGCGTGACGTCACGTCCCAGCCGGTTGGCCAGCTGCCGCGCCGATGCGCCACGCCCCACGAAGTCGGTACGCGCCTGGTCGTCGACGATGCGCTGGTCATCGGCGATATAACTGTCGACGATCACCTGGCCGAGCTGACCACCGTTCATGCCCGGGTTGGCGGTCAACGTGCTCAGAAAGCTGGTGTAAGCCCAGCCCAACGCCGGTTCGGTTTCCTGTGACACCACCGCGTACCGCGCGTGCGGTTCCAGTGCACTGAGTACCTCCAGGTGGCCCATCAGGCAGGCATCCATGCCCAACAGCTCGAACTTGTCGATGCCCGTTTCTGAACGAATCTGACCCAGCGCGTCGTCCAACTCCATCAGGTACATCTGGTTGCCCAGCGCGCTGGTCAGCGGAATACGACGGTCCTCGCTGCCGGAGACGGTCGGATCGCTCCAGCCACCCGGCCAACCCATCCCATGGTCCGAGAGAATCAGGGCGTACTTGTCAGCAGGGTAGTTGGCAACCGCCCAGCGCACGAAGTCGACCAGGGTTTGGGTATCGGACATGTTGACTTCACCCAAATCGGCCACCTGCTGCGAGCGCACGCGCTGCAAATCGTCGTCCTGCGTCACGTAGAAACGTTTGGCCGAGGTCCAGTCGCCGTCACCCTGGAAGCCGCCGCGATAACGATCGATCTGCGCCACAATGTTGACGTTCTCGCTGGAGCCCACGCGCTCGGCTT
Organism: Anaerolineae bacterium; assembly: GCA_041912075.1. GTDB lineage: Bacteria > Chloroflexota > Anaerolineae > SSC4 > Amarolineaceae > SSC4. The sequence goes on along the minus strand of JAYRNS010000512.1, from coordinate 5,611 downwards.
CGTTGAGGTCGACGTAGATGTCCTGTTCGAGGATCTTGTCGTCGGCATCCTGGTACAGCATCACGGTCCAGGTCGTGCCGCTGTCCTGGCCTCCAGCCGGCACCACCGGCAGCGGTGTACGCGTGGGTACTACCCGCGTCGGCAAGGCCGGCACGGCGGTTGGCTGCACCTGGCCCAGATCGAGCGGCGGCTGGTTGGTATCTAACTGGTCGGCGGGCTGCTGGTCCGCCGGCAGGACGGCATCTCCGCCGCCACCGCCTTGCAGCAGGAAAATGGGCACGATACACAACAGCAGCACCACCAGCACCACGCCCATCAGCAGTGGTGACATGCGCATTCCACCACCCGATGGCACCGACGACGGTGACCCGCCCCAACTTCCGCCGCTGCTTGGCGGCCGAGTGCCACCCGACGATGGTGGTGCCGGTGACGGACGATCCCGATCAGGCGCTTCCGCCCGCTCGCGCGGCGCACTGCCGGCCGTGTCGTCGTGACGCCGCCGGCCGGCCTGGACCTTACGCTTTTCGCCGCCATCACCGCTCTGCGCCAGCAGCCAGTTCTGACCCGGGCCGGTCCCCATCGCCACCGGCTTGGGTGCCATACCCGTCGCAAACTGCTCACGCCACGTCTTGATCCACGCCTGGAATATGCTCATGATCGCTCCTTTGCACATGGAGGCGCCTCGTTGCGCCTCTTCAACCGCCTTTGAGCAGGTTGCGCAGCACCGTTTGTAAGATGCCGCCGTTGCGGTAGTACTCGACTTCCACCGGCGTGTCGATGCGCGACTGGACCTGGAAGGTGAATGTGTGGCCGCCGGGGCGATGTGCGCGCACGGTCATTGCCTGGCCGGCGGTCATGCCGTCGCTGATGCCCAAAATGTCGAACGTTTCCTGCCCGGTCAACTCGTAGGTTTGCGCGTTTTCGCCCGGCATGAACTGAAGGGGCAGCACGCCCATACCAATCAGATTGCTGCGGTGGATGCGCTCGAAGCTCTCGGCCAGTGCCGCTCTGGCACCGAGCAGCATCGTGCCCTTGGCTGCCCAGTCGCGCGAGCTGCCGGTGCCGTACTCTTTGCCGGCGATGACCAGCAGCGGCGTGCCGTTTTCTTTGTAACGCATCGCCGCATCGTAGATCGACAGCTGCTCGCCGGTGGGCAGGTAGCTCGTGTAACCACCCTCTACGCCGGGCAGCATCAGGTTTTTGATGCGGATGTTGGCAAACGTGCCGCGCACCATCACCTCGTGGTTGCCGCGGCGGGCGCCGTAGGAATTGAAGTCGACCGGCTCGACGCCCAGCGAAACCAGGTAACGGCCGGCCGGGCTGTTACGCGCAATGTTGCCGGCGGGTGAGATGTGATCGGTCGTCACCGAATCACCCAGCAGGGCCAGCACGCGCGCGCCCACAATGTCGTGCAACGGTGCCGGTTCGGGGGTGAGGTCGTCGAAGAAGTTCGGCTCACGGATGTAGGTCGACTCCGAATCCCAGCGGTACAGCTTGCCTTCGGGGATGCTGATCTCGTTCCACGTCGCATTGCCACCGAAGACGTTGCTGTACTGGCGCTCGAACATCTCCGGTCGTAAGGCCTGCGTCACCGTGTCCTTGATCTCCTCCTGGCTGGGCCATATCTCGCGCAGGTAGACCGGGTTGCCGTCGTGGTCATCGCCGATCGGTTCGCGCGCCAGGTCGACGTCCATCGAGCCGGCGACCGCATAGGCCACGACCAGCGGCGGAGAGGCCAGGTAGTTGGCCCGCACCACCGGGTTGATGCGCCCCTCGAAGTTGCGGTTGCCGCTGAGCACGGCGGCCGCTACCAGGTTCTCCTGTTTGATTGCCTCGGCGATGTCGTCCGGCACGGGACCGCTGTTGCCGATACAGGTCGTGCAGCCATAGCCGACGATGTGGAAACCGAGTGCCTCGAGATAAGGCGTCAAACCAGCCGCATCCAGGTAATCGGAGACGACGCGCGAGCCAGGTGCCATGCTCGTCTTGACGTGGGGCGGCACGCGCAGACCGCGCTCGACCGCTTTTTTGGCCAGCAGACCGGCGCCGATCATCACCGACGGGTTGGAGGTGTTGGTGCAGCTGGTGATGGCAGCGATGACGACGGAGCCGTGTGCCAGCTCGAAGCTGCTGCCGTTGTCGCGGACCGTGGCCTTACGCGTGACCGCATCGGCATCCAGGGCAAAACCGCGCTGCGCAGTCGGGGCCGTCAAGGCCGTCTCGAACGCCTGCTTCACTTCGTTGAGCGGGACGCGGTCCTGAGGACGTTTGGGGCCAGCCAGGCTGGGTTCGATCGTGCCCAGGTCGAGGGAGACGACGTCGCTGTACACCGGCTCGGCCATGCCGTCAGTGCGGAAGATGCCCTGCGCCTGGCAGTAGCGGGCCACCAGATCGACCAGTTCTGGACTGCGCGCCGTATTGGTGAGGTAACGCAGCGTCTCGTCGTCCACCGGGAAGAAGCCCATCGTCGCCCCGTACTCGGGCGCCATGTTGGCAATCGTCGCACGGTCGGCCAGGCTCATGCGGCCAAGTCCGTCGCCAAAAAACTCGACGAACTTACCCACAACCCCTTTAGCGCGCAGGAGCTGCGTCACACGCAGGGCCAGGTCGGTGGCGGTGGCGCCTTCGGGCAGCTGGCCGCTGAGCCGGACGCCGATCACTTCGGGCATCAGCATATACAGCGGTTGGCCGAGCATCGCCGCCTCGGCCTCGATGCCACCGACGCCCCAGCCGGCGACCCCCAGGCCGTTGACCATGGTGGTGTGCGAGTCGGTGCCGACGAGGGTATCGGGGAAGGCGACGATCGCACCATCGGCCGCCGTCACCTGGCGCACGACACTGGCCAGGTATTCGAGGTTGACCTGATGCACGATACCGGTCGCCGGCGGGACCACGCGGAAGTTGTGGAACGACTGCTGGCCCCAGCGCAGAAACTCGTAACGTTCGCGGTTGCGCTCGAACTCGCGTTCGGCGTTGTAGAACAGCGAAATGTTGGAACCAAAGCTGTCGACCTGCACCGAATGGTCGATGACCAGGTCGGCCGGGATGAGCGGGTTGATCTGTTCGGGGTCACCGCCCAGACGGGCCATGGCCGAACGCAGCGCCGCCAGGTCGACCACGGAGGGCACGCCGGTAAAGTCCTGCAGGATGACCCGGCCCGGCATAAACGGGATCTCGACCGGCGCTACGGCCTGGGCGTTCCATGTCGCCAGGTTGACGATGTCTTTTTCGGTGACCAGGAAGTCGTCGTAGTTGCGCAGGGCGGTTTCCAGCAGGATTTTGATCGAAAACGGCAGGCGCGCGATCTGGCCAATGCCGGCCTCCTCGAGGGCCGTGAGCCGGTAATAGTGCACGGTACCGGCCGGCGTCGCCAGCGCGGCACGGGCGCCGAATTTGTTATGTGTGAACTTGGACATGAACGGCGAACCTCTCTTGTTTGGCGGTAGGTTGGTTGGATACCAGGGTTTTGAGTGAATTATACCACAGGTGTGGGTGGGAGGGGGGAAACGTGAGGCGTGAAGGCGTGAAGACGTGAAGACGTGAAGCGTGAAAACGTGAGGCGTGAAGACGTGAGACGTGAAGACGTGAGGCGTGAAGACGTGAGGCGTGAAGACGTGAGGCGTGAAAACGTGAGGCGTGAAGACGCGAAAACGTGAGATGCCGAGATCGCTCACGCCTTATGCCCTCACGCTTCACGTCTCACGACACGTGGGATTCAACCGACTATGCTTCACAGTCGGGATGATATACTCAACTGTGAGAGCCTCGTCAGTGACGACGATGCGCTCGATTAACAACCGAAGAACTTCCTGACGAGTTGCCGGATCGGCGGCTGTGAGAGCTTCGTTGATGCGTTGGGTGAAAGTTTCCAGCGAGATGGTCAACGGCGGAGTCGTTGGATGACGAGCCAGGCGTTGTTCCAAGTCTCGCAGTTCACTTTCGAGCGGATTCTGGCGTTGGATCAACTCCTCTAATGGAAGCACCCCGGCCTGATAGATGTCGATCAGGCGCTGGCGTTGCTGACGGAGCTGGCTCTGACGTTGCTGCCAGAACGCCACTTCGGTGGGAGGGGCAGCCTGTTGCGCGCAGAGCGCCTGCCAGGCATCCTCGATCTGCTGAGGATTGCGCAGCAGATCGCTCAAGGCTTGCCAGATGAGAGGTTCGACGATCTCAGCGTCCAAGGTGCAGGTGTGCCGCGGTGCGCCAGGTGGTCGATGCTTGCCACCATGGGTGCAGTGATAACAGCTGCGTGCGCCTTGCGTGCGACCTTGTAGGGTATGGCCGCACACACCGCAGACGAGCAGACTGCGCAGGAGATAGCTGCGCCGGCTGTTGCGTCGGGCAAACTGAGCATTCATGGCGAGACGCTCCTGAGCCGCTTGCCAGGTGGCTTCATCGACCAGCGGTGTCACCGAGACCTCGATCCACTCCTCGCTGCTGCGTGGTGCATAGCGCGGAAAACACAGATGACCACGTCCCTGGCGACGCAACTGCCCCACCGCACTGTAGTCAGCCCGGCGTCGATTGAAGAAGGCCGTGCCTTTGTAGGCTGGCTGACGCAAGATGCGTCCCACGGTGCTGGTATTCCAGCCTGGGCCGCCAGGCGCGGGAATGGATGCCGTGTTCAACCGTTGGACAATCTGAGCCAACGTCAGATGATCGGCAGTATACCATACGAACATCTGTTTCACAACTGCGGCTTGATCGTCGGTCACAACCCAACAATTCCGGCTCCCGGCCTCAGCTGGCTGGTAGCGATACCCATAGGGCGCCTGGCTGGGAACCGACTGACCGTGACGCAGCTTGTACAGCCGCCCGCGCCGCATCCGCTCGCTGATCACCACTCGCTCATACTCGGCAAATGCCCCTTGAATGTTGATCAGCAGTTGGCTTTGCGGGTCAGTCGGAAGGTGTGGCTGATTGATGAAGATCACTTGCACGCCAGCTCGCTTCATCTCATCCAAGATCACCTGTTGTGCGCCTAAGTTGCGCGCCAGACGATCAGGACTCAGACACAGCAACACGGCGAACGATCGAACCAACGCCTCATCGCGCAGTCGATCCAAGGCAGGCCGCGCCAACCGCTGACCGCTGATCGCTTGATCGATGTACCGATGGCTTGCCGCCACCTCATGGCCGTTCTGTTGCGCATAGACCAACAACTGTTCGACCTGGCTTTCGATCGTCGCCTCCTGTTCCTGGCGCCGTGTCGAAACTCGGGCATAGAAGGCCGCTTGACTCATCTTCGTTCTCCTTTGCAGCGTGGTGGCTGTTGCCACTAACTTGCCATAACCGTTGATAGGCTTGTCGCCAGCGCTCAACACTCGTGTGCCGAACCTGGCCAAGCAAGATCAACTCACGGTTCGCTTCTTCCGTCATGTCTGCCTCCTCAGTCCATACAGTCTCAGCAGGCATAACACCGCCGTCACTCTCAGAGTCGATGCGACCTTCCAGGAAGTTCTATCCGGTTGTTAAAGTGCCACTGCTGACACGCGTCGGTTGTATCCCACGTGTCACGCCTCACGCCTCACGTTTTCACGCTTCACGTCTCCTCCCCTCACCGCCTCCTGCTGCCAGTACCTCAGCAGCCCATCCGTCGCCATGTAGGTCG
>JAYRNS010000511.1:0-1864 GCA_041912075.1 Anaerolineae bacterium | reverse complement strand
GGTCTTGGGCGTGCTGGACGTGCAGTCGATCGAGCGCAATGCCTTTAGTGCCGAGGACTTGTTCATCCTCGGCACGCTCGCTGACCAGGTGGCCGTGGCCGTCGAGGATGCGCGGCTTTACCAGCGTGCGCGTGACGAAGCCGCCATTTCGACCGCGCTGCTCGAAGTGGCCAATGCGATTGGCCGTCCCCACCACCTGGTAGAGCTGGCCACCACCGTGGCCCGGCTGACACCCCAGTTGGCGGGGGTGGATCGCTGCACCATCCTCCTCCTGGACCAGGCTGAGCAGCAATTCGAAGTGATCGCCAGCCACTGCCGGCCGAATGCGCGCGACGCCCAACCCGTGGCCGTGGGACTCAAGATTGCCGCCACCGATTTTCCCCTGATCGATCGTGTGGTCCGTGCGCGCAGCCCGTTGGCCTTGGAGGAAATGAGCGGCTCTGTCCAAATACCCGGTAACATCGCCGGGCCGTTCGACGTGCGCGGCATGCTCGCCGTCCCCCTGATCGTGCAGGACGTGACCCAGGGTGTCATCCTGGTGGACGAGGCCGAACATCCACACGCCTTCAGCAGCCGCCAAATCGAGATCGTGCGCGGCATTGCCAGCCAGTTTGCCGTCGGCATCGAAGGGGCACGTCTGCTGGCACAGGAGAAGGAACGGGTGCGCATCGGCGAAGAACTGCGCCTGGCCCACTTGATCCAGGCCAGCTTTCTGCCGGAGTCGGCGCCCGATCTGGCCAATTACGAAGTCGTCCATCACTGGCAGGCGGCGCGCGAAATGGCCGGCGATTTTTACGACTACATCACCCTGCCCGGCAGCCGCCTGGGGTTGGTGATCGCCGATGTATCGGACAAAGGGGTGCCAGCCGCCATGTACATGTCGCTGGCGCGCACACTCATGCGTGTGGTGGCCGCCGACCGCCGCTCACCGGCACGCGTCCTGCGGCGGGTCAACGAGCTCCTGCCGGCCAACAGCCGCTCCGACATGTTCGTATCGACGTGGTACGGTGTGTTGGACAGCCAGCGCGGCGAGGTGACGTACGCCAACGCCGGGCACGCACCCCCGTTGTTCGTGACGGCACACAACGGCCGGGCGCGTTTTTTGCGCAAGCACGGTCTGGTCCTGGGCGTGCTGCCGCACGCTTCGCTGTACGACGGGACGGTACGTATGCGGCCGGGTGATGTCCTGGTCCTTTACACCGATGGCGTCACCGATATGAGCAATGCCGAAGGCGAGTCGTTCGACACCTGGCGGCTGCGGGAGGTGGTGGAAGCTCACCACATGGCCAGCGCGCAGGACATCGTCACTGCCATTCACGATGCCATTCGCCAGTTCGCTGGCAGCACGCCACCGGCAGATGACCTGACCCTGATCGTGGTCAAACGACGCCCTGCCGAAGGAGCCGTCTGATGCTGCCATTTCATCCCAGGCTCGTCCATTTTCCGATTGCGCTGCTGGTCACGGGCGTCGTTCTGGTGCTGCTGCACCTGTGGCGGCGTGAACCCTGGCACGGAATCTCGTTCGAGCGTACCGGTTTTGCCAGCCTGGTGCTGGGATGGTTGACCATCGTGCCGGCGGTGATTACGGGGCTGATCGATCAAAACGCCATTGCCATCGATGCGCCGGCACGCAACGTGTCGAACATGCACATCACCGCGATCGTGGTGACCTGGATCGTGTTTGGCCTGGCCATCTACCTGCGCATTCGCCGCCGGCAGATCATGGAGGACCCGCGGAGTCGTTGGCTCTACATCGGCCTGCTGCTGGCGGGTTTGGCTGGGCTGCTCGTAGCGGGCGAGCTGGGCGGCCAGCTGACGTATTTGTTTGGCGTGGGTCAGGTTTAGTATTCTCAACTATCGAACG
>JAYRNS010000510.1:0-3375 GCA_041912075.1 Anaerolineae bacterium | reverse complement strand
TTACGGCGATTGCGTTTATCATCGTCGCCCACTACATGCCACGTAAAACTGACAAGGGTGCGGAGGCGTCGGCGCGCTGGCTGGCCTTCAAGCGCTACCTGCACGAAATCGAAAAATACACCAATCTCGAGGAAAGTAAGTCGATCTTCGAGACCTATCTACCTTACGCAATTGCCTTTGGCATCGACCGCAGCTGGATCAACAAATTCACCAGGGTCGACGCACCAGTCCCGCCGTGGTGGATCCCTTATCCAATGCATGGCCCCGTGATCATCTCCGGCAGCCCGGGCGGTTCCGGTGTGCCGGGCGGTGGTGGATTGGGCCGGCCGGCCGGTGACATGCCAGGGGGCGGCGGTCTGAGTGACATGTCGCGCGGCCTGGGCAGCGGCTTGAGCAGCATGAGTGCCGGCCTGGGCACGATGCTGTCGTCGGCCGCCGCCACCATGACCAGCCGTCCACAGCCCACACCGTCGAGCGGTTCCGGCACGCGCGGCTGGTCGGGTGGCAGTGGCTGGTCGGGCGGTGGTTGGTCGGGCGGTGGCGGCTTTGGCGGCGGCGGTGGCGGCGGCGGCGGTGGTGGTTTTGGTTGACAAAGAGCCGTCTCCAGGGGAGTAGGTGCGGTTTGCGTATAGCCTTTTCTACCTGGAAACGGCGAAGGAGACGTGTATGACAGGAGCGGGACGAGTCGTTGGCCTGATTCTCGTGATCATTGGCATCGCCATCTGCCTGATTGGCAGCCTGGTGTCGATCACGTCGGTGCAGGCGGCCAGGGAGAGCGGCAACACCGGCGGCATGGTGTTGGGGATTGCTTTCAGCGCCCTGCCGGCCCTGCTTTTCGCCGGTGCCGGTATCTATCTCTTTACGCGCGGGCAAGCCGAAACCCGCGAGTACGCCGAAGTCGCCAAACAAAAACAGGTCCTGAACATGGTCATGACCAAGGGCCAGGTGTCGATCGCCGACATTGCCCTGGAAATGGGCATGTCGGTCGACCAGGTCAAGGCCTGGGTCTACGACCTGGTCGGCAAGGGTCTGTTCAGTGGCTATGTCAACTGGAACGATGGCATTCTCTATTCCAAACAGGCGTCGCAGATTCGCGAAGGTGGCAAGTGCCCCAACTGTGGTGGCCAGCTGACCCTGGCTGGCAAAGGGGTGGTTACCTGCCAATACTGCGGCACCGACATCTTCCTGGCCCAGTAGGTGACAATCCAAAATCGCAAATCCAAAATCCAAAATCGAAAGGGGTTTCTCATGGACTTTGTCGACAAGGCCAAAGGCGCAATGGGCAAGCTCGAAAGCCTGATGTATCAGCTGCCCGGTCTAAAGGGCTACAAAGAAAAAGAACTGCGCCGTGAAGCTGACAAAACCGTGCGCGACATGCTGGTGCGCGAACTGGGCGACCAACGCCAGCGCCTGGCAACCGTCCAAATGGAGCTGGTCAACAGCGGCGGGCTGCGTTGGGTCGATGACGTCGATCGTGCGGTGACCAAACTCCAGCTGCTGACTGACCGCATCAAGACCGCGAGTTATGGTTATGCGCCGCTCTTCGACGACGTGCGCGTTAAAGAGGCGCAGCTCGATGCGCTCGTGCAGTTCGACCAACAAATGACCGAACAGGTCGTCGAGCTCAAGGAGGCGGTCGATACCCTCGCCGGCGCAGTGATGCGTAAAGAGGGCATCGGCGAAGCCATTCCACCCCTCAACAACCTGCTCGACGAGTTGAATACGACGTGGGGGCACCGCGACGAGGTGATTCTCAACGCCGGCACCTACACGGGTAGTACCGACGAACCGCGTTGACCACATTCAGACAAAACCCAAGGAGGATGATCGATCATGGCTGTTATCGATGTCATTGAAGCCCCCAACCAGGGTGCCAATGAACTGGTAGTCCGGGTGCCCCAAGCCGGTTCGGGCGACTTCAAGATGGGTTCGCAGGTCATTGTGCGCGAAAGCCAGACCGCGGTCTTTTTCCGCGACGGTAAAGCGCTGGACAAGTTTGGTGCCGGTCGCCACACCATCACCACTGCCAACATACCGCTGCTCACCAACTTGCTCGAAGGCCTGTTGACCGGTGGCCGTAACGTGTTTACGGCTGAAGTCTACTTCGTCAATTTGCGCGAGTTTCTCGATCTGAAGTGGGGCACTTCCGAACCAGTAACCCTGCGTGACAAGGACCTGGGCATGGCGCGGCTGCGCGCCTTTGGCAACTACTCGATCCAGGTCAACGACCCGCAGCTCTTTGTCAACAAGATCGTCGGCACCCAGGGAATCTACCAGACCTCGCAGATCGAAGGCCAGCTGCGGAGTATCGTGGTGAGCCGGCTGACCGACGTGCTGGGGGAAGCTGGCGTGGGTCTGCTCGATCTACCCTCGATGTTCGACGAGCTCGGCGGGGCCATCCGGGCCAAGGTCCTGGACGATTTTGCTGCCCTCGGTATTGCCCTCAAGCAGTTCTTCGTCCAGTCGATCAGCCCAACCGAAGAGACGCAGAAGGCGATCGACGACCGCGCGTCGATGGGCGCGATCGGTAACATGCAGGCCTACATGCAGTTCAAGGCTGCCCAGGCACTGGGCACCGCGGCGGCGTCCGGCGGCGGCGAAGCGGGCGGTACCGTAAGTGCCGGCCTCGGTCTGGGTGCAGGTGTTGGCCTGGGCGGCGTGATGGCGCAGATGATGGGACAGGCCATGGCGGGCACCCAGCAGCCGGCAGGTGCGCCGGCCGCCGGTGCTCCCGCGGCGGCGCCCGACGTCATGACGGTGGCTGAAGCCGCCGCCTACCTCAAGGTCAAGGAACAGGACATCGTCACGCTCATCGACGGCGGCGAGCTCAAAGCCAAGAAGATTGGCAGCGAATACCGTATCAGCAAGAGCGCGCTCGACACCTATCTCAACGCTTGAGGTTTCTGGGCATCTATCGGTTTCGTCAAGCTCAAAGAACGCACAGGGCACAGAAAAGGCATGGGTCTTTGTGCTCTATGCGTTCTTTGTGGTGGAGAAGGAGAAAGATATGTCTCGCTATCTACACGTACTAATGGTTGGGGCGGTACTGCTGGCATTGGTGGCTGGGTGCACCCCGGTGACCGCACCGACCACGGCGCCGGCGGTCGAACCGACGGCGGCCGAAGCAACCAATGCCACACCGGCCGCGGCGATGCCCACGCTGCGCTGGTCGATCGAAGGTATCAACGAACTGGCCTCGATCGACCCGCCCAAGGCGAGTGATTCGCAGGGCATTTTGGCGGCCAACATGCTGTTTGGCGGGTTGGTGCGCCTGGATGACACCTTGCGCGTGACGGCCGACAACGCGGCCAACTGGACCGTGTCTGATGACGGTCTGACCTACACGTTCACGTTGCGCCCCGGTCTGAAGTTTAG
>JAYRNS010000509.1:0-2544 GCA_041912075.1 Anaerolineae bacterium | reverse complement strand
GGGTGTGCGCCAGCGTTTGGTGGATCGGGTGGCGCTGCCCCGGCGCATCGATGAGGTCACGACCCCCTGGGGACCGGTGCGTGTGAAGGTGGGTCTGTTGGCCGATGGCACGGCCAAGGCTGCCCCCGAATACGAAGACTGCCAGCGGTTGGCTGCCGCGGCCGGGGTTGCCCTACGTGAGGTGTACGCCGCGGCCGACGCAGTGTGGCGGCAGCAGGCATCTGAAGGCACCGTGTGAAGATTCTGCACATCTACAAGGACTATTTTCCGGTTCTTGGCGGCATGGAGAATCATATCCACTGGCTCGCCGAGGCGCAGGCCGCGGCCGGGCATGACGTCACGGTATTGGTGACGCACCCGGAGAACCGCACCACCGATGATGTCGAAAATGGTGTGCGGGTCATCCGCGCCGCGCGGCTGGCTACCGTCGCTTCGACCCCGCTAAGCCTGGCACTGCCCCGTCTCTTGCATTCCCAGCGACCCGACATTGCCCATCTGCACTTTCCCTACCCGCCAGGTGAAATGAGCCAGTGGCTGTTAGGCCGTGCGTCACGCACCGTGCTCACCTACCACAGCGACGTCGTCCGGCAAAAGGGATTGCTGCGTGTCTACGGACCGTTGATGCGGCATATTCTACACGGCGTCGATCGGATCATCGCCACCAGCCCCCAGTACGTGGCCAGCTCCCCTTTTCTGCGGCCTCTGCGGGACAAGGTCACCGTGATTCCGCTGGGCATCGACGTGCAGCGTTTTGAGAATCCAGAACGTAACCAGGTGGCAGTCATCCGCCAACGCTATGGGGTACCCCTCCTCCTGTTCGTCGGCCGGCTGCGCTACTACAAAGGCGTCCAGTACTTGCTCGATGCCCTGCCCCAGGTGCCGGCGGCACGGTTGCTCATTGCCGGCACGGGGCCCATGGCGCAGCCCTGGTTGGCCCAGGCGCAGTCGTTGGGTCTGGCCGATCGGGTGGTCTTCCTGGGCGATGTGGCAGATGCTGATCTACCGGCATACTACGCCGCGGCCGATGTTTTCGTGCTGCCCGCGTGCGAACGCAGCGAGGCCTTTGGTCTCGTGCAGGTCGAGGCGTTGGCCAGCGGCACACCGATCGTCAGCACGGAGCTTGGGACTGGCACGTCTTACGTTAATCAGGATGGTGTGACGGGTTGTGTGGTGCCGGCCGCGGATGCGACGGCGCTGGCCAGTGCCCTCAAGAGTTTACTGGCCGATCCGGCACGGCTGCGGGCCATGCAGGGGGCGGCGCGCCAGCGTGCGGCGGCGGAATTCAGCCTGCCGGTGATGGTGGCCCGCGTCGAGAACCTCTACCGGTCGCTGTGAGTCATCTGGTTACTTGATTTTTTGGGTCATGTCGGGTAACATAGCGTGCTTGAAAGTCGTGCCTGGTATTTCACCTTCGGGACCAGCAAACCCTTCGGGTCTGGCAGACCCGAAGGGTTTGTCGCGACATCAACCCTGGTCGTCAGGTTAGAACATGCAGTCCAAGATCAGTCGCTTTTGCGAAGCCGTGATCGAAGCCGGGTGGCTGGCGGCGCTCATCATCGTCCCTCTGTTTTTTAATGTTTTTTCCAGTCGCGTGTTCGAGCCGGACAAGCTGAGCCTGCTGCGTTCGATTGCACTGGTCATGGCGGGTGCCTGGCTCATCAAACTCGTGGACCGGGGAGGTGCGGGTGCGCCGCTGCCGGCCAATGCCACGTTCGTGCCGCAGGGCAGCTGGTGGCGCAAACTGCGCGAGACACCCCTGATCATCCCAACGCTGCTGCTCATCGCCGCGTACCTGGTGAGTACACTACTCTCGGTGGCGCCGCGCACCAGCTGGTGGGGGTCGTACCAGCGCCTGCAAGGTACCTACACCACCCTGTCCTACGTCGTCATCTTTTTCCTGGTCATCACCCATCTGCGGCGGCGTGACCAGCTCAACCGGCTGCTGCACGCGATCGTGCTGACCTCACTGCCGGTGGCGATGTATGGCGTCTTGCAGCACTACGGTTTGGACCCATTACCCTGGGGCGGTGATGTCCAGGAACGGGTCGCCGGCAACATGGGCAATGCCATCTTCATCGCTGCCTACCTTCTCATTGCCTTTTTCATCACCCTGGAACGCACCCTACGGTCGATGGGCCGTCTGCTGGCTGCGTCGAGCGGTGATGTCGCGGATGCACTCCTGGTTGGCAGCTACGTGTTCGTTCTGGTGGTACAAAGTATTGCGATCATCTTCACCCAAAGCCGCGGACCCTGGCTGGGCTGGCTGGCCGGCATCTACATTTTCGTGCTGGTGGGTTTGATTGCCCTGCGCGGCAGCACTCAAAGCGGCGTTGATGCCACTGCAGCTTGGTCCGCCCGCTGGTCGGGCTTTGCACGTTGGGCATGGGCGGGCTGGATCGGACTGGCCGTGGCGGGTCTGTTGTTTGTCGGTGTCTTCAATCTGCCGAACAGTCCCCTGGCCAGTCTGCGCGATGCGCCGTACATTGGGCGGTTGGGTCGTGTTTTCGAAACCGATGAAGGCACGGGTAAGGTGCGCGTGTTAAT
>JAYRNS010000508.1:0-1837 GCA_041912075.1 Anaerolineae bacterium | reverse complement strand
GTCGACGTCGACGGGCTCAACTTGAGCAAAGACAACGAGCGGCAGATCGAGCGGGTCTATTTCCGTGAAGACTACCGGCGTGCGTTTACCGATGACATCGGCACGATCGATTATCCCGGTATGAGCATCGAGCGCTATACAGCCGGTTTCATGAGTGTCTTGGACGTGGCGGCGATCCGCCGCGCCAGCTTCAAGATCGTGGTCGATTACGGGCATGCGCCCAATGCGGAGGTCCTGCCGCCGCTGCTGGCCCGGCTCAACATCGACGTCGTGCCGCTGAATGCACGCGTCGATGCCACGCGCATGTCGGTGCAGCGCGACGAGTTCGACGCCAATCTCAAGCAGCTGGCGATCATTGCCGGGGCACTCAGCACCCACCTGGGCGTGCAGCTCGACGTCAGTGGTGAGCGCATTTTTATCGTCGACAACAACGGCAGCGTGGTGCCCAACGACCTGATGGCGGTGTTGATGGCGACGATGGCCCTGCGGCACCATCCTGGTGGCACGATTGTCGTCCCACTCAATCTCTCACACGTGTTCGAAGAGCTGGCGGCCGAACATGGTGGCCAGGTGGTGCGCACGCGCATCGATTCGCACGCCTTGATGATGGCGGCGCAGGAGCCCAACGTGATCCTGGCGGTCGATGGTACAGGCACCTTCATTTTCCCCTACTTCCAGCCGGTGAGTGACGGGTTTATGGCCACCGCCAAACTGCTGGAGTTCCTCGCAACCTATCAACAGCCCCTGTCCGACCTGGTGGCAGAACTGCCGTTGGTGCACATCAGCGCCGGACACGTCTCCTGTCCCTGGGAGCTCCAGGCGGTCGTCATGCGCCGGCTGACCGAGACGCACCTCGATTGTGAGGTGCTGGACGGCGTCAAGGTCATCTATGGCCCGCGCGAGTGGGTGCTGATGCGCGCCGATCCCGACTTCCCCTACATCCAGCTCACCGCTGAGGCGACCTCGGACGAGCGTCTGGCGGCGCTGCTGGAGCTGCACCGCGCCGAAATCCAACGGCTGCGCGACGTGGTCGAATAGCTTGTTCCCACCGGTTGTTCGCCTGGGTCCGGTCCAGGTGGGCTGGTCCAGCATCAGCCTGCTGCTGGGGCTGGCTGCCGGCGTGGCCTGGCTGTGCTGGCGCACCCGAACGCCGGGGCAGCGCTGGGCGGACACGCTGCGGGTGGTCATCGACACGTATGGGCCGGTTGGTCTGGTGGCAGTCGTTACCGGCCGGCTGGTGTACGTGATCGTGCAGGGCAGCTACTTCGTCGAGCACCCGCTGGAGGCGCTGGTTGTGTGGCAGGGTGGCATCTCGGCGCAGGGGGCGCTTTTCGGGCTGCTGCTGGGGCTGACCTGGCGTTTTCGCACGTGGCCGGCGTGGCTGCGGGCGGCGGATGCGCTGACGGTTCCGGTAGTGCTGGTGATTCTTGCGGGGTGGGTGAGCTGTGGATTGGCGGGATGTGCGTACGGACCGTTGGTCGACGTGGGCCGGCAGCCGTGGCTGGCCGTGTTCGACTGGCCGGATTTGTACGGTGTAGTAGCGCCGCGGGTACCGGTGCAGCTCGTGGGGGTTGGTGTGGCGCTGATGGGTCTGGGGTGGTGTGGGTGGCTGGCGCGGCGGTACACCACGCCGGGGATATTGTTTTCCAGTGCGCTGCTGGTTTTCAGCCTGGCCGATTTGGGTTTGCAGGCGCTGCGGGCGGACGAGGTGCTGCGGGTCGCGGGGCTGCGGCTGGGGGCATGGGGGGATGTCCTGTTGGCCGGCGTGGGTGTGGTGTTGGGTGTGGTGGCGCGGCGGTGGGCCGTCCACGAATAGTCCGCGAATGCGCGAAGGGCC
>JAYRNS010000507.1:0-1881 GCA_041912075.1 Anaerolineae bacterium | reverse complement strand
GGCCGCGCCGCTTCCTCGATGTCGGCGTTGGCGACGGTCTTTTCTGCCATAAAGCGCAGCAAGCCCGTGTCGTCCCGTCCCCGCAAGAGCACCGCCAGTGCCTGCCGGCGGTCACGCCCGGCCCGGCCAAATTCCTGTAAATAGTCCTCGACCGATGCCGGGTGCTGCCAATGGATCACCAGACGCACGTCAGGCACATCGATACCCATACCAAAGGCGCTGGTACATAGAATGACGCGCGTCGCCGGTGCGCGCCGGCCCATAAATCGATCCAACAGTTCCGTGCGCACCTCGGCGCGGTGGATCTTCGAATGGTAGAAAGGGATATCGTACCCGCGCGCCCGCATGCCCGCCTGGATACGCTCACCGACCTTGATCGTGGGCACGAAAATCATCGCCCGCCCCGCCGGCATCAGACTGAGCAGGTTGGCCATGGCATCGAACCGGGCCTCGTCGTGCTCGATTGCCAAACGCAGCAGGGCGATGTTCGGCCGGTCGACGCCGGTGACGACCACCTGCGCATCAGGAATGCCGAGGGACTGCAGAATACGCTGCTGGGTCTTGACACCGGCCGTCGCCGTGAAAGCGAGCACGGTGGGGTTACCCAGTTTTTGACGGATCTCGCCCAGCCGGCTGTAACTTGGGCGAAAGTCATCACCCCACCGGTCGATGCAGTGCGCTTCGTCGATGACCAGATACCGTGGGCGTGCCGCCAGCAGGCGCGTGACCTCATCGGACCGGACACGGGTGCTGTCGAAACGTTCGGGCGTGCAGTAGAAGAACTTGACCGCGTTGTCGTGCAGCCAGCCGTAGCGCCGGTATTTGTCTGCTGGCGCCACGTCCCCGTGGATGAATGTGCTGGGAATCCGCCGTGCGGTCAGATCGTGCACCTGTTCGCTCATCAGGGCCTTGAGCGGTGAGATCACGAAGGCGCCACGGTCCTCTATCAACGCCGGCAGCTGAAAACAGAGCGTTTTACCCGAACCGGTGGGGCTAACCATCAGCACCGACTGCCCGCGCAGCGCGGCCAGCACCACGGCAAACTGGCCAGCCCGCAGGCGTTCAGCCCCCAATACACGCAGACCCGCACTCAGGCGTGCCAGACTCTCAGGCAGTTCGAGGCTGCGATCCAGACGGAGCGCCAGCTGGCGCAGACCGCGTTCGAACAAACCCTGCGAACCGGATGGGTGAGCGTGCTGTGCATACCGCCGCGCGCAGGACGGACACAACGTGACATAATCAGCCGGTGACTGCGGCGTGGATGCCGGGTCAGGAAGCAACGGATGCACGTCGCCGGCTGGCGACCGGCATGTGGCACCACACATCAGGCAGCGATAACCATCCCGTGCCAGGACGACGGCCGGGAGGTTTTTGGTGGCATTCATACGTGGAAATCTGTGACCATCCCATGCTCGCAGCGCGCAAATTGAGAAACGTGGCGGGTGGCAGGAATCATGATAGCACTGATGTTCTATTCTGGCAAATCGATGCCATCGGCAAAGCGGTGGAACGGACTGTCGAGATACGTACCGGTATTGGCAACCATCTCGATCTTGCCGATGTGGAACTCGGTACCCGGCGCATAGATCGACCGCGATGCTTCGCGTGAGAGATAGTCGCAGATCACCGGTGCCGGCAGACCGCGGTAGGTGATGAGGCCATGTTCGACGGTGTGGCTGACGTCGATGAGGTGCGCACTAATGGGCACATGTGCGAATTGGTCCATCCATACCTCCGTTGCCAGTGGGTCACTTGCCCTGACTGTAGCCATTGATCGAGCGTAATCGAGGGCTATGCTCAAGCCAAGTGACCCGGTCGTACGAGTACCGTCCTACTCGTACTCGTACTCGTACTCGTACTCGTACTCGATCGTTGCCGCGG
>JAYRNS010000506.1:0-2265 GCA_041912075.1 Anaerolineae bacterium | reverse complement strand
CGCCGAGGTCGTCATACCCAGGCGTTGGGCGATACGCATGGCCTCGAGCCAGGCACCGGTACGTGTCTTCTTGGGCGTGACGCGCCGCCGGACTTCGTCGTCCAGGATTTCGCCGCCACCTCCCGGCAATCCGTCCAGACCAGCTGCCTGCAGCCGCCGCAGGACTTCTTCCATCGTCATGCCTTCTAGCAGCGCGATGTTTTCGATTTCCGACGGGCTGAAACAGTCCAGCTCAATTTCGGGATAGGTCGCCTTCAACCAGCGCAGCAGATCCTCGTACCAGCCGATGCGCAGGTCGGGGTTGTGACCGCCCTGCATCAAGATACGTGTGCCACCCCAGGCCAGCAGTTCCTCGATCTTGTGCCCAATCTCGAACTTGCTGCGCACGTACACCTCGGGGTGACCGGGTACGCGGTAGAACGAACAGAACTGGCAGTCGGTCGTGCAGGCGTTGGTGTAATTGATGTTGCGATCCACCAGGTAGGTGACGATCCCGGGTGTCGTTCGCTGCAAACGCAGCGCATGGGCGATCGCCTGGGTCTGTTCGGGGTCAGCGTCACGGTATAAAATCAGGCCTTCGGCGGGCGACAGGCGTCCACCATCCGCAGCCTTGCGCATAATATCAGAAACGTTGTTGAGTTCTTGCATGATCGACCCTGTTTACGATTTTAGTCCGTACTCGGCCCAGCGTTCACTCACCAGTTTTTGGACCGGCGCCGCCATCTCGACCATCTCGGGCCACTCGCGGGTGTACCCCTCACTGGCCCACTTGCGTGTGGCGTCGATGCCGATCTTGCCACCCATAGCAAACCGGTAACTGGCGTGGTCGAGGGCATCGACCGGCCCTTCCTGCACGATGATGTCTCGCGCCCAATCGACGTTGTTCAGGGCGTGGAACATCGCCAGGCTCACGTCCTGCACGTCGACGTCTTCGTCGTAGACGATGATGCACTTGGCCAGCATCATCAGCCCCAAGCCCCACAGCCCGTTGATGACCTTGCGTGCGTGCCCGGGGAAACGTTTGCGGATGCGCACCAGCACCAGGTTGTGAAACACCCCTTCAGCCGGCATGTTGACGTCGACGATCTCCCCCAGAAAAAGGCGCATCAAGGGCAAAAACAGCCGTTCCGTGGCCTTGCCCATCCAGTAGTCTTCCATCGGTGGCAGACCCACCAGCGTGGTGGGATAGATCGGCTGTTTGCGCATCGTGATCGCGGTCACGTGCAGCACGGGGTAATCGTCCACCGGTGTATAGTAGCCGGTGTGATCGCCAAATGGACCCTCCGGCCGCTTCTCGCTGGGGTCCACGTACCCTTCGATGACGATTTCAGCCTCCGCCGGCACCTCCAGCGGCTGTGAGACACAGCGCACCAGCTCCACCGGTTTGCCGCGCAGCCAGCCGGCCAGCAGGAACTCGTCGATATCCGGCGGCAGCGGTGCCGAACCGCTCCACATCACCGCCGGGTCACCACCCAGGCTCACCGCCACCGGGATACGCTCCACTCCGGCGCGCTGCGCGGCACGCTCGTGTTCGGCGCCTCCCTTATGCAGCTGCCAATGCATGCCCAGCGTGCGCGCGTCGTACACCTGGCAGCGGTACATGCCCACGTTGCGGATGTTTTTGACCGGGTCGCGACTGATGACCGTCGTCATGGTAACGTAACGACCCCCATCTTTGGGCCAGCACTGCAGGATCGGCAGCCGGCCGAGGTCGACTGCATCCCCTTGCAGAACGACTTCCTGGACCGGGGCGTCCTTGACGATGTTGGGTCCCAAACCAATACTGCGCAGCGCACCCCAATAATCACCCGCCCGATTCACCATCTGGCCCAGACCCTTGGGCAGCTCCGGTTTGATGAGTGCCCCCAGGTTGCTTGCCAGCTCATCCAGGTTATCCACACCAAGGGCCAGTGCCATACGGTTGGCTGAACCTAAGGCGTTGGCGAGCACTGGCATGTCGTAACCTTTGACCCGTTCGAACAACAGTGCTTTGTTCTTGTCCGCCGGCCCTTTGCTGACACGATCGACGATCTCGCTGATTTCCAGCTCGGCGCTGACGGGGACCTTGATTCGTACCAGTTCACCCCGTTTTTCCAGAGCACCCATAAATGCGCGCAGGTCTTTGAATGCCATTGATACCAGTTCCCTGTTCGATTACAACCAGAATACCACGTGCAGCGATTGTACCCGACCGTTAGACATTCGTCAAAGGACTTTGGACCTACATTTATGCGGAAAAAGACTCAGGCCCAGCACTTGACCGTT
>JAYRNS010000505.1:0-1576 GCA_041912075.1 Anaerolineae bacterium | reverse complement strand
GATCCGCTGGTCGCGGTGCGCCACCTGCTGGCCAGCCCCGATTCCTGGCAGGTGTGGGCCGAAGGGCAGGTGCCGCCCGACATCCCCACCCGCACCCGGCAGACGTTGATTGCCCAGGCCGGGCTGATCGTGTGGAGTGCGCCGCCCAGCCGGCACGAGCTGGTACGGGCGATCCAGCGCGCGGCCCCCACTCAGGTCGCATTCGTCAACCTGGTCACGACGTCGGACCAGCTGGACACGTTTCTGCGCGACCTGCTGGGCATGGTCAAATTTGGCCTGGCCCGGCGCAAGGGGGAGCTGCACATCCCGTCGATGGCGGCCGGCCTGGGGCAGCGTGAGATCACCGTGCGCCGCGGGTTGGCCTGGCTCGAGGCCAATGGGCGGGTCCAAATTGTCACCTGGCTGACGGGCGACCGGCTGCTGGTGGCGGCTGGAGCGGAAAGCGAGTCCAGGCCAGCCAGTTCGATCCTGGCGCAGGCCGAGCTGCACGCGCTGCTGGCCGAGGCGGCCGCGTTTCGCGCGTTCTGCCATCGTGCGCCGCCGGAGTCGCTGCTGGAGGACAGCTGATGGCGGGTTTTTTGGCCGACAGTTTGACCCTCATCCGGTTTGTACTGGCGGGCGTGATGGTCGGGCTGGGCGTCGTCTATGGTCAGGCAGCCATCATACCGGCGGTCATCCTGGCGATGGTCGCCTGGTTTACGGACAACCTGGACGGTTTTCTGTCGCGCAGTGACCCGCAGCACGTGCCGTCATGGATCGGGCGGCACGAGTTTGCCGCCGACGTGTTGTTCACCTGGGCATCTTTGCTCTATTTTACGTTGAGTGGATTTATTCCCGGCTGGCTGACGGCCGGTTTCACTGTGCTGGCGGCGGCGGTGAGCCTGTGGTTCCGCCGCAAACCGGTGGTCGTGCTGTTCCTACGGATCATCGACGTAACCCTGGCGGTCGTGCTGTTTTACTACTACCCGACCCTGGGGGTCATCGTGGCGATCTATCTCGTCACCCTGGCCATTGTCAAGTGGCAGCGTTTGGCGCAGGGCGTGCCGGCCTGGGCACGCAGCCTGCGTGATATTCTGCGTGGAAAAGGAGAGTAGAAAGAAAGGTCATGGCAAAAGGCAATGCACCCGCTCGCCCGCGGGGCGACAGTTTTATTTCCTTCGGTCTCATTGCGGTCGGCATGATCGCGATCGTGTTTCTGCTGTTGTGGCTGCTGACGCGCTGGAACTGGTACGTGGCCTGGTTGTCGGCCACCGGACTGACGACCTTCGTTTTGTATGGCGTGGACAAGATGCAGGCCAAACGCAACGGCTGGCGCTGCCCGGAAGTGCTGCTGCATACCCTGGCGTTGATCGGAGGGTTCATCGGTGGCTGGCTGGGGATGTTCCTCTTTCGCCACAAAACCCAGCACCCTGCCTTCAAGCTCATCCTGGCGCTGGCCACCTTGATCTGGCTGGGGGTGGCGTATTTTGTTTTCTTTCGTTAGCGCGTCAGGCCCTTCGGGTTTCTAGTCGTTGACCATGACTCGCCGCGTACCTGGCGTCGCTGGCCGCGTCGAAAAACCCGAAGGGTCTGGACG
>JAYRNS010000504.1:0-4731 GCA_041912075.1 Anaerolineae bacterium | reverse complement strand
GCCCTGTCGGATCGCGATCTGCGTGACCTGCTGGCCGAGACGCGACGGTTAGGAATGGAAGCCTTGATCGAGGTGCATTCGGAGCCCGAAGTGGCGCGTGCCCTGGCCGCTGGTGCCCGCATCATCGGCATCAACAACCGCGATCTGCGCACGTTCCAGGTCAACCTGACGACGACCGAGACCTTACGCCCTATGATCCCACCCGACGTCATCGTGGTTGCCGAAAGTGGCTTACACACGGCCGAGGACGTACGCCGGATACGCGACCTGGGCGTGGATGCGATGCTCGTGGGTGAGGCCTTCGTCAAGGCGCCGGCTGACGAGCGCGCCGCCCGTGTGCGCCGCATGGCCGAAGCGGGCCGGCTGGCTCACCCAACCGCCGGTGTGGCATGACCGGCACCCTGCTCAACGTCGTGACCGTGCTCATTGGCGGAATTCTTGGTACGCTCCTGGGTAACCGTCTGCCCGAACGCACGCGCCATACGATCATGAACGGCCTGGGGTTGATGACCCTGGTGATCGGCATCAGCATGGGGCTGCAGAGCAACAACATCCTGATTCCGATGTTCAGTGTGCTGCTGGGGGGGATCCTGGGCGAATGGTGGCGTCTGGAAGACCGGCTGGAGGGGATTGGTCGCTGGCTGGAGGACCGGCTTGGCGCGCGCCTGGGAAGCACGGAGGAACGATCCGTGACGCGCGCCTTCGTCACCGCCAGCCTGGTGTTCTGTGTCGGTCCGATGACCGTGTTGGGGTCGATTCAGGACGGGTTGACGGGGGATTACCAGCTGCTGGTGATCAAGTCGCTGCTGGACGCGTTTGCCGCGCTCAGTTTTGCCGCCGCCCTGGGACCTGGCGTCATTCTGGCTTCGCTGACCGTGCTCATCGTGCAGGGCGGTATTGCGGGCGCAGCCATGCTGTTGGGCAGTGCCCTGGGCGAAGTGACGCGACAAACCCCGTGGGTGGTCGAGATGACGGCCACCGGGGGTGTGCTGATCCTGGGCATTGGTCTGCTGCTGCTCGACCTGCGGCGTATCCGCGTGGCCAATTTGCTGCCGGCGATCGTGATTGCGCCGCTGATTGTGGTGGTGTTGCAGGGGTTGGGAAGAGGGAGTACGGAGTAGGGAGTACGGAGTAGGGGGCACAGGGGATACTGCCAGCTATTACCCCACGCTAGGGAGTGATGGGTATCGGTCGGCTGAAGAGGTTTCGAATGACTTACGTGAAAATTTGTGGGATTACGAACCTGGAGGATGCGTTGGTGGCGGTGGCGGCGGGAGCGGATTTGTTGGGGTTCATTTTTTACCCGCCGTCGCCGCGGTATGTGGCGCCGGCAGTGGTGGCAGAGATCGTCGCGGCACTGCGTGCGCGGCCGGTTGGAGCGCACCGGGTGCAGACAGTGGGTGTGTTCGTGGATACCAGCCCGGCCGAGATCGGCGACGTGCTGCGCGGCACCGGGCTGGATCTGGCGCAGCTCAGCGGTGGTGAGCCACCGCACAGCCTGGAGCTGCTCGAACGACGAGCCTTCAAGGCCCTGCGACCGGGGTCACGCGCAGAGGCCGAGGCCGACGCCGAGTGGTATGCCGACCTGGGACCGGCGGAGGGTCCCGAGCTTCTGCTCGACACCTACCGCCCGCAGTCGTTTGGCGGCACGGGTGAGGTGGGAGACTGGCAGATGGCCGCGGCCCTGGCCGCGCGCTACCGGCTGCTGCTGGCGGGGGGTCTGACCCCAAAAAACGTGCAAGCCGCCGTTCGGCAGGTACGACCGTGGGGCGTCGACGTCAGCAGCGGTGTCGAAGCGGCACCGGGCCGTAAGGATCATGAGAAAGTGCGGGCATTTATTCAACATGTCAAATCTGTCGACGACTGACGCCCTGGAACCGATTCCGGCCAAACCCAACGCCGTGGCCCAAGGCTGGCAGATCCTGCACAGCCGCTACCTGTACGAGAGTCACTGGTACAACGTGCGTCAGGACGAGATCGGCTTGCCCAACGGCGAAGTCATTCACTACACGCAAATCGAGCATCCCGGGTTCGTCACCGTGGTGCCGGTCACCGACGACGGCCAGATCGTGCTGATCCGCTCGTACCGCTACAGCGTCGACGAGTGGACGTGGGAGGTGCCGGCCGGCGGTCTGGGTAACAAACCTGACCAGGCACTGGTCGAGGTGGCGGCCAGCGAGCTGATGGAAGAGACCGGTGCGGTGGCCCGTGACTGGCGGTTTATCACCAGCTACTACAGCGGCATCGGCTCCAGCAACGTGCGCGCCCACGTCTTCCTGGCCACGGGGGTCCAATTTGTGGGCGCACAGCACCTGGACCAGACCGAGGTCATCGAGGTACACACGATGCCGATTCTGGATGCGCTGCAGTTTGCGCGCAGCGGACAGATGCAGGATGGGCAAAGTGCCATGGCGCTGCTGTTCTGCGAGCCGGTACTGCGCGACCTGGCGGCTGGGTTGGCATGATCACCACAAAGAACACACAAGGCACAAAGCGCTGTAGGGACAAAGCATAGGATGAAGATGATGAAAGCGACCACGACGCGTTACGATGCGGTGCCGGATGAGCGGGGACGGTTTGGTCCCTATGGTGGGCGGTTTGTCCCCGAAACCCTGGTTCCAGCGTTGGATGAGCTGGAAGCAGCCTACCTGGAAGCGCGGCAGGACCCAGCCTTCGAGGCTATGCTTGGGGGTTTGCTACGGAGCTACGTGGGCCGGCCCACGCCGCTGACTTATGCGCGGCGGCTGAGCGAGCACCTGGGGGGTGCGCAGATCTATCTCAAACGCGAGGACCTGGCACACTCGGGTGCGCACAAGATCAACAATGCGCTGGGGCAGGCCCTGTTGGCTCAGCGGATGGGCAAACCGCGGCTGGTGGCTGAAACGGGCGCCGGACAGCACGGCGTGGCGACGGCGACGGCGGCCGCGCTGCTGGGGTTGGAGTGTGTCGTGTACATGGGTGTGGTGGACATGGCCCGCCAGCAGCCCAACGTCTTCCGTATGCGTCTGCTGGGCGCCGAGGTGCGCGGCGTCGAAGCCGGCAGCCAGACGCTCAAGGATGCCATCACCGAGGCCATTCGCGATTGGGTCACCAATGTGCGCACGACGCACTACCTGCTTGGCTCGGCACTGGGCCCCCATCCCTACCCGCGCATCGTGCGCGATTTTCAACGCGTCATCGGCGTCGAAGCCCGGCAGCAGATGCTGGACCAGGTGGGACGTCTGCCCGATGCGGTCGTCGCCTGTGTGGGTGGCGGGTCAAACGCCATCGGCATCTTCCACGCGTTTTTACCTGACGAGGCGGTGATGCTGGTGGGCGTCGAGGCCGGTGGACGCGGCATCGCCGGTGGTGAGCACGCCGCCCGTTTCGCCGACCCGGCACGCGGCCGGCTGGGCGTGCTGCATGGCACACGCAGTTACGTCCTGCAGGATGCCGATGGGCAGATTGCGCTGACCCACTCGGTGTCGGCGGGGCTGGATTATGCGGCAGTGGGACCGGAACACGCCTGGCTGCGTGACGAGGAGCGTGCCGGTTACACCTTCGTCACCGATGACGAAGCCCTGGCGGGGTTCCAGGCCCTGTGCCGGCTGGAGGGCATCATCCCCGCACTGGAGAGCGCCCACGCCGTGGCTTACGCCATGCAGCTGGCACCCACCCTGCCCCGCGACCAGGTCATCCTGGTCAATTTAAGCGGCCGCGGGGATAAGGACCTGGACACGGTCTTGCGTGCCTTAGGAGAGAATCATGCCAACGCCTGAGCGAACGAGTGAACCCACCTCCGCAGGCACTGTTGCGCAGCGCGGCACGGCTTACATCACGGCACTGTTTGCCCGGGCAAAGGCGGCACAGCGTGCGGTGTTTATGCCCTATCTGGTGGTCGGTCACCCCGACATGGAAACGTTCGTCCGCTGCGTGGTCGAGCTTGAAAACGTGGGGGCCGAAATGTTCGAGCTCGGTGTGCCTTTTTCGGACCCTCTAGCCGACGGGCCGGTCATCCAGGCCGCTACCCAGCAGGTACTGGCGAAGGGCATCAACGTGGCGGCGTGCCTGGCGGCCGTGCGTGAGCTGCGGATGCGTGGGGTGCAAGCAGCCCTGAATTTCATGAGTTATGTCAATCCATTGCTGGCCTATGGGATACCGCGCTTCTGTGCCGAGGCCGCGCGGGTGGGTTTGGATGGGCTGATCGTACCCGACTTACCACCGGAGGAGAGCGACGAGCTAGCCGCCGCCTGTCGCGCCCATGGGCTGGCCTTGATCCGTTTTCTGGCCCCCACGAGTACGCCGGCACGGGTCGAGCGGGTCACGCGTGAAGCCGAGGGTTTCATCTATCTGGTGAGTCTGACCGGGGTGACCGGGATTCGTGACCGGCTGCCAGCCGAGCTAGAGACGTTCGTGCAGCGTGTGCGTGCACGCACCACCGTGCCGCTGGCCGTCGGTTTCGGCATCTCGAACGCCGAACAGGCGCGCACGGTGGCACAACTCGCCGACGGCGTCATCGTCGGCACAGCCATCGTCAAACGTGCCGGCGGCGAGAACCCAGTGCCCTCGGTGGTAGCGTTAGGACGGGAATTGGTGGCTGCGTGTGGCCCGTAGGGGCGGGGTGACCCCGTACGGGCGGGGTGACCCCCCCCCAACACCCCAAAAGGAACAGCGGGGCCCGCCGGGGTCGTACAAAACGGTGGAATAGCCATTGGACCGTCAGCGGGGGAAAGTCCGGGGTCGGCTGGGTAG
>JAYRNS010000503.1:0-6402 GCA_041912075.1 Anaerolineae bacterium | reverse complement strand
TCTGGGAGTTCCATCTGTTTTGCTTCTCCTTTGAAAGCTTGCAAGGTATTATAACATACATTAATCAAATTCTTGAATTGACATTTTGTCCATGTTCGTGTATCTTGAACGTACATCTGTCTCCCTGCGCCGCCCGTCGCTTCTCATGGTTGCCTCGTCTCTGTCACATGTTTGTGTGGATGCATCGCACAGCGCGATGCCGCGAATGTCGAAAAGGAGGAGTTTCGCAGATGATTGCCAAGAGATCGTGGGGTATTGTCACCCTGCTCGTCATTCTCTCGATGTTGTTAGGGGCCTGTGCCACGGCCCCGGCCACCCAGGCCCCGCCGGCTGCCACACCAGCGTCGGCCGAACCCACTGCCGCCACTGGTGGTGGTCTGCAAATCCCCGATGTCCAGGAGGGTAAGTTCAATATCGCCATGGTGCTGATTGGGCCGCATGACGATGGTGGCTGGAGCCAGGCACATTACGAAGGTCTGGATTACATTGCCAAGAATAACCCTGACATGCACGTGGCCTACGTGGAGAACGTGCCAGAGGGCACCGATTCGGAGCAGGTGTTCCGCAGCCTGGCGCGCAAGGGCTTCAATTTGATCTTCGGCACATCGTTTGGGTTCATGGACCCCATGGAGATCGTGGCCAGTGAGTTTCCCGAAACGACGTTTGTGCATATCAGCGGTTACAAGTCAAACGGGACCAATTTTGGCAACCTGTTTGGTGCCATGGAAAATATGAAGTATCTGGCTGGCATGCTGGCCGGGGCGCGGGCAAAAGCCGATGGTAACCCCAAGTTGGGGTACATGGCGACCTTCCCCATTCCCGAAGAGCTGCGCCTGGGCAATGCCATTGCGTTGGGTATGAAGAAGACGTGCCCCGAATGCACCATGGACGTGCGCATGATCAATACCTGGCACGATCCGGTCGTGGAAAAGGAAGCCGCCGCCTCACTCTTCGACGCCGGCGCGCAGGTGGTCTTTACCGGTGCCGATACGCCGGCCGTGGCCGATGTGGCGCAGGAAAAGGGCAAGTGGGGCGTGACTTACGACTGGTATGGTTCATGTAAGGTGGAGCGCTGCCTCACCGCACCCTATTGGAACTGGGGCCCAGTCTATGCCGAGGTCGCCAAGCAGGTCAAAGACGGTACCTACAAACCAGGTCAGCAGTACTTTGATGCCGACAGCGGTGCCCTGGGTCTGTTTGGTTTTATGGAGGGTCAGAACTTGACCTCCGGTGTCCAGAGCCTGCCGCCGGAAGTTGTACAGGAAGTGAAAGATACACTGGCCAAGATGCTGGCTGGTGAATTCAACCGCTTCGACGTGTTTGCGGGTGAGATCAAGGACAACCAGGGCAAGGTCGTGGTGCCGGCCGGTGAGAAGATGCAGCAGGCCGACCTCGATCAGTTCCCGCCCGGCGCACCCGGTCTGGAATGCACCTACTGCATGAAATGGTGGGCCGAAGGTATCAACGCCGAGCTGCCACAATAAGCTCAGTTTTCGTCCCTGACCAAGACGACGTACCGGGTACGGGCGGTATGAGCGCCCGTACCCGGGTGTTTCCATAACCCCAACGCGCGAGGTGTCGATGCCTGATGTTCCGCTGGCCGTCGAAATGCGCGGCATCGTGAAGCGTTTTCCCGGCGTGCTGGCCAATGACCACGTCGATTTTGACCTGCGACAGGGTGAGGTACACGCTCTTCTCGGCGAAAACGGCGCGGGCAAGAGCACCTTGATGAACATCCTCGCCGGCCTTTACCGGCCCGAGGAAGGCCTGATCGTTGTCGAAGGCGACCATGTTCACTTTGGGTCACCCCGCGACGCCATCGCGCACGGGCTGGGCATGGTTCACCAGCACTTCATGCTCGTGCCGTCCCAAACCGTCACCGAAAATATCCTCCTCGGTCTCGATAGCCCACGTTTTCTCATCAACTTGCCTGCGATGGATCGTAAGGTGGCTGCCCTCGAAGAGAAGTACGGTCTCAAGGTCGATCCCAAGGCCAAGATCTGGCAGCTGTCGGTGGGTGAACAGCAGCGCGTCGAGATCCTCAAGATGCTGTACCGTGGGGCCCGTATCCTGATTATGGATGAGCCGACGGCGGTTTTGACGCCCCAGGAAGTCGAAGACCTTTTCGTCACCCTGCGGACCATGACCGCCAGCGGCCATTCGATCGTTTTTATCAGCCACAAGCTCGACGAGGTGTTGGCGATTGCCAACCGCGTCACGGTGCTGCGTCACGGCCGGGTGACCGCCAGCGGCATTGCCACCCAGGGCGTCACCAAAGCCGAACTGGCCGAGCTGATGGTGGGCCGTAAGGTGGTTTTTACCGTGGAGAAGCCGCCGCGCACACCCGGGAGAGTTTTGCTGGATATCCAGGGCGTCAGTACGCTCAACGACCGCGGGCTGCCCGCCCTGCGGGAGTTTTCCTTACAGGTGCGGTCCGGCGAAATCGTCGGGGTGGCCGGCGTGGCGGGCAACGGCCAGACCGAGCTGGCGCAGGTGATCACCGGTCTGCGCGGCGTCACCGGGGGCCAGGTGCTGATCGACCAGGACGTGGTGAGTTCGCGGCCGCCCAATGTCGCCATTCGCCATCACGTCTCGCATGTGCCAGAGGATCGGACCGGCGTCGGTTCGGCGCCCAGCCTCAACCTGGCTGACAACTACATTATGAAACGTTACAAAGAACCACCCATCAGCCGGCGTTGGGTCCTGAACCGGCCGGAGATTCGCCGCGCCACGGAACAGGCCAAGATCGACTACGATATTGTTGCGCCGTCGATCGACGTGCAGGCGCGACTGTTGTCCGGTGGTAACCTGCAGAAGCTGATCCTGGCACGCGAAATCACGGCCTCACCCGACGTCATCGTTGCCGTGCAGCCCACGCGCGGGCTCGACGTTGGCGCCATCGAAGCCGTGCAGCGTCTGCTGCTGGCACAGCGGGAACGCGGTGCCGCCATTCTGTTGATCTCCGAAGAACTCGAGGAGATCATGTCCCTGTCCGATCGCGTTGCCTGCATCTACGAGGGGCGCAAGATGGGTGAAGTCGCCGGCGCGCAGGCGACGCTGAGTCAGCTTGGTTTGATGATGGCCGGCACTCCCCTGGAAGCGCTGCACGAAAAGGAGGCATCCTAGTGTTCGATCCAGGCCGATGTTCGACATCATTTTCACCTCGCAGGCGGCATCTTCACCGGCGGTGCGCCTGGAACGGACACTAGATGGCTGCCAGTGATCCGCCCGTCGATGCGCACGAACACTCGCGGCTGCCGTGGCGCGTGCGCATCGAGCCACGCCTGCATGTGCCGCGTGCCATGCCCGCCTTGACCTCGATATTGGCGCTGGTCGTCGCCTTGATCATCGGCGGATTTGTGATCCGCCTGGCCGGCGGTGACCCAATTGGTGCATACGGTCATATCGTGAAAGCGGCCTTTGGAAGTGTCGGTGTCTTTTCGGACACGCTGGTCAAAGCGACGCCCCTCATCCTGGTTGGCCTGGCCTGTTCGGTCGCGTTTCGTATGCGTTTGTGGAACATCGGCGCCGAAGGGCAGTTTTTCCTGGGTGCCTGGGCGGCCAGCGCGATCGTGCTGGCGCCCGTGCTGCCGCCCACGACGCCGCGTCCGGTCATGCTCACGGTGATGGCTGCGGCGGGCTTTTTGGGGGGTGCGCTGTGGGCCTGGCTGCCGGGTTACCTCAAAGCCAAACGCAACGTCAACGAGATCATCACCACGCTGATGATGAACTACATCGCAGTATCCTGGGTGCTCTACTGGGTGTTTGGCTCGTGGAGTGAAGGCGGGTTCCAGCTGTCGCCGATGTTCCCCCGCACAGCCTGGCTGCCCCGTCTGACCGACTTTGCCAGCCAGTTCCGCGGGCTATCCGGTTTGACGCTGCACCTCGGTTTCTTATTTGGCCTGGTCGCGGCCGTCGTGGTGTGGTTCATCCTGTACCGCAGCCGTTGGGGATACGAGATTCGTTTGATTGGCGACAACCGGCGCGCCGCCGAATATGCCGGCATCAACATCACGCGCAATACGATTCTGGTGATGATGCTGTCGGGTGGTCTGGCCGGTCTGGCCGGCATGTCGGAGATTGCCGGTGTGGTGCACCGTTTGCAGGGGGCCATCTCGCCCGGTTACGGGTTTACCGGGATTATCATCGCCTGGCTGGCCAAACTCAACCCCTTTGCCGTGGTGCTGGTGTCGATTCTGTTTGGTGGCCTCATCCTGGCCGGTCGCGAAATTCAGCCCTCCGGCGTGCCACGCATGATGCAGGGTATCATCCTCTTTTGTGTGATTGCCAGCGACTACCTGCTGCGTTATCGCATACGGATCGAGAGAGTGTAGAGATGCTGGACTGGACGATCATTCTGCAGGCAGGTGTGGCATCGGGGACCGTGCTGCTGTTTGCCGCGGTGGGTGAAATCATGGCGGAACGTTCGGGCGTGCTCAACCTGGGCGTGGAAGGCATGATGTTGATGGGGGCGATGACAGCGTTTGGCACAGTGGTCGGCGGCGCGGACCCGCTGATGGGTGTGCTCTACGGGATGCTGGCCGGGGGTGCACTCAGCCTGCTGCACGCCTACGTCACCATCACCCTGCAGGCCGATCAGGTCGTGAGTGGGCTGGCCACCAATTTTGTGGGCATCGGTTTGAGCATGGTCCTGGGTGAAGGGCTGAGCAAGGCTGGCGCGATCCCGCTGCTGCCGTCGTTCACCATCCCGCTGCTGTCGCAGATACCGATCCTGGGACCGATCCTCTTCACCGACCAGAACGTCATGGTCTACCTGGGCTACATCCTGGTGCCGGTCGCCTGGTTCTACATTGGGCGGACGCGGCCCGGACTGCACCTGCGGGCGGTCGGCGAGTACCCGGCGGCCGCCGACTCGATGGGGGTCAACGTCTTCCGGCTGCGTTACGTCTACGTGTTCATTGGCGGGCTGCTGGCCGGCCTGGCGGGGGCCACGATCAGCCTGGCCATTTCGCCGGGCTGGTTTGGTGAGCTGACAACGTCTGGCCAGGGGTGGATCGCGGTCGGTCTCGTCATCTTTGCCCAGTGGAACCCCTGGCGTGCCGCAGCTGGCGCCTACATGTTTGGCGCGCTGCGCCGCCTGATTCTCGATCTGCAGGGACCGCAGATCCTGCTCGGTCTGGCTAATCCGTTTTACTACACACCCAAATACAGCTTCTTCCTGCAGATGCTGCCCTATGCCCTGGTGATCCTGGTGCTGGTAATCGGTTCGCGTGAGGCGCTCAAGAAACGCCTGGGAGCCCCGGCGGCATTGGGTGTGCCGTACATCCGCGGGCAGCGCGGACTATAGATGGAGCCCAGGCAGGAGACTACAGCCAGTCCTGCCGCCAGAACAGGTATCCAATCCCCAGGGCAAACACCAGCGCAAAGATCAGAATCAGACCAAATGCCCACGGGAGGTCCGCCAAAGGCACTGACACGTTCATGCCAAACAGACCACTGATCAGTGTGGGCAGGGCCAGGATAACGGTCACCGAAGCCAGAAATTTCATCACCGAGTTCTGATTGTTAGAGATGATGGACGCAAACGCGTCCATCATTTGATTGAGAATGTTGCTGTCGATCAGCGTGATTTCACTGGCCTGCACCGTTTCGGTGAGTACGTCATCCAGCAGGTCGCGATCATCGGGATAGGCTTCGAACATCTGACTGCGCTGCAAACGCTGGATCATCAATTCGTTGGATTTGAGACCGGTCGTGAAGTAGACCAGGCTCTTCTGATACTTGAGCAGCTCCAGCAGCTCGCGGTTACGCAGCGACCGCTGCAGCCGATCCTCCAGGTCTTCGGTCGTATTCTTGATGTCTCGCAGGTAGATCAGATACTGCTGAGCGGTCGCGAGCAGGATGTGCAGGATCAGGCGATTGCGTTTGGCCGTGGACACCGGCTGGGCCTGTCGCCACACCGCATCGACGATGGCGGGGTGTACCTTGCAGATGGTCACGATGAAATCCTTGACGACCATAATCCCCAGAGCAATCGTTTTGTAGGGCACGTCCGATTCGGTGCCATAATAGTGGGGGACGTGTACCACAATCAGCTTGACGCCCGAAGCACGGTCGGTGCGTGCCCGTTCGTCCACGTCCAGTGAATAGGTAATGAACTCGGCTGGAATGTCGAGATCGGATTGCAGGCGGGCGATGTCCTGCGGGGTCGGATCGACGACGTGCATCCAGCTGTTGCGTACCGGCGCATCGAGCGCCACGAGTTCATTGTCGATGTTTTTGACGATACGGATCATAACCAACTCCAGGTTTCGCTGCCCGATAGTCTCCAACCTTGCCAACTCTCCAAGAGTTGGCAAGGATTCGCTGCCCGATAGTCTCCAACCTTGCCAACTCTCCAAGAGTTGGCAAGGATTCGCTGTCCGATGGTCTTCAGCCTTG
>JAYRNS010000502.1:0-2721 GCA_041912075.1 Anaerolineae bacterium | reverse complement strand
TGACAGGGTGTCCCTGGGCCAACAGCGTTTCGGCAAGATGGCTGCCAATGAACCCGGCGCCACCGGTAATAAGTGCACGCAATGTGCCCGCTCCTTCTGCGTCAATCTTGATAGTGAATGCGGCGTCCTTTGCCGCGCGTGCTGCGGCGACGCGAGCTGGGTGCACCCACCTGGCTCGCCACAGCCGCGCTGGACCCCTCGTCCTTGCCGGCCTGTACCGGTGCCAGGTCTGCCAACGCCACGTCAACCGGGCGTGTTTGTCCCAGGAAGTTGAGCAGAATGCGTACACGCTGTGTGCCGGTCGTCGGTCGATCGAAGATCCCCGCCAGGCCCTCCAGTGGACCACTGCGGATCACAACCGGGTCACCCGGCTGCATATTGTGCGCCAGCCAACCACCCTGCGCCCAAATGGCATCCATCCGCGCCTGCAGAGCTTCGATGACGTTGTCGTCGACAACCGCCGGTCGCCGGTCGCTGGCAACCACGCGCCGCATCCCCGGTAACCAGGCAACGACACCGTACCCCGTTTCTTCGAAGTCGATGTGTGCAAACAAATAGCTGGGAAACAGGGGCGTGGTTTCGCGGCCGGGACGAGGTCGGTGGGTTTTGATGGTGGGTAGGAACGTTTCCACCCGATGGGTCGCCAGTGCTTTGGCGACCTGGTATTCGGCATTGGGTTTGACGTGTAGGACGTACCAGTGCAGCAAACGGCTCGCTCCCATGGTGGTTGGTGTTAGTGTAACACACCCGCCCATTTGCTCAAAAATGGGCGTGGCGAACGGCGCTGCGGGTGTCGTTTTGGTCGATTACGCGCTCAGAGTTAGAATAATTGGGAGAACGACCGGCATGGCAAGCCCTTTCATGACGATTGGCCATGACCGGTGGAGGCATCCTGTTCGACGACCGTGTCGTCTTCCGGGAAAACGGCCCAGACGATCAATGCCAGCAAGGCCAGCAGGATGAGCCAGAGCATGGGTTGTTATCTCCTTGGTGCCTGACAGGCAACGTGTTCGATGGTGCGCCGACGTGCTGACATATTACCAGACCTACCTGAAAGCGGGATGAAAAAACCAGTGCAGGTATCTGACAGATTGTTCATCAGGTCGAACGCACAAAATACCAAACGAACCAATCCGGATATCGGTTCCATCCAAACGGACCCACCGCGGATTGACAAGCGGCACGGGGGACGGTAGAAAACCATGGAAATTCACGTACGCATGGGGGACCCCTTGTGGCGTGCGGTCGGCCAGCG
This sequence comes from Anaerolineae bacterium, assembly GCA_041912075.1. Taxonomy (GTDB): domain Bacteria; phylum Chloroflexota; class Anaerolineae; order SSC4; family Amarolineaceae; genus SSC4. The sequence continues at coordinate 1,466 of JAYRNS010000502.1, read as the reverse complement.
ACGGTTGACACTGTCCTGGCCCGATGAACAGCCCCCCACGATCGCCGAGGTGTTGACGCATCTCAGCGCCGCCTACCCTGATTTTGCCACGGCTCTGGCCGATGCTGGAGTGCGGCATGCCTATCCCTACCGCTATTTCGTCGATGCGCGGCTGGTCGCGGCACCCGACCTGGCGCAGCGTACGCTGCGGGCCGGCGAGACACTGTATATTTTTCTACCGGTTGCGGGTGGTGAATTGGTGGAGCCGCTGCCGCGCGCATTCTACGCGCGTGATACGGTAACCGTGGCGCGTGCCTTGTTGGGTCAGGTCCTGGTACGTGTCATGGCTGACGGCAGGCAGCTGCGGGTGCGGATTGTCGAGACGGAGGCCTACGGCGGCGCCGAGGACCTGGCCAGCCATGCCGCCCGCGGTCGCACGCCGCGCGCGGCTATCATGTTTGGCGAGCCAGGGTATGCGTATGTCTATTTCATTTATGGGATGTACTTCTGTTTGAACGCCGTCACCGAGAGCAACGGCGTGCCCGGCGCCGTGCTGATCCGCGGCGCACAGCCTTTACAGGGCATCGAAACCATGCGCGTCCACCGTCCCCAGGCCCGCAGCCAGCACGATTTGTGCAATGGCCCCGGCAAACTGTGCCAGGCCCTGGCCATCGACCGCACCCTGAATGGGCACGATCTCGTGGCCGGAGGATCACTCTACCTGGAAACTGGTACCGCACCATCCACCGATCACGTCATGGCAACGCCGCGCGTCGGCATCCGCGCCGACGAGTGGGGTCTGCACGTTCCCTGGCGTTTTGTGACAACCAGTTAACCCCGGGGCCAGGGCAAGAACCGCCGGATGAGCTGCATTTCCTCCAGCCCCAACAGCCAGGCCGTGAGGCCGTACGCAATCACACCCAGCGGGATACACACCAGGACGACCGGCCAGGCACTATCCAGACCGGGTGCATGCTGCCAGCCCCACACCACGACACCCAATACCAGCGTAGCCACCCCCATACGCAGGACGGCGCTCGCCAAGGCGCGGCCATCCAACCCACCCAACCGCCGGCGCAGCAGCCACAGCAGCAGCACCATTTCCAGCGTCGTGGCAATGCTGTTGGCCAATGCCAGGCCACCCTGCGCCATGGGAATCAACAGTAGAAGGCTCAGGACGACGTTCAACAGCATCGCGCCGATACCCACGCTAACCGGGGTTGCGGTGTCGTGCAGGGCGTAAAATGCGCGCGCCACGATCTCCACCACGGAATGGCCAACCAGACCCAGGGTATAGAAGCGCAAAGCGGTCACAACCAGCGCGGTCGATTCGGCTGTAAAGGCGTTGCGCTGAAAGAGCGCGGTCACCAGCGGCGTCGCCAGGAGAATCAACCCTGCGGCGGCGGGAAGGGTCAAGAAGATGATGCTGCGCAGTGTCGTGCCAAATGTGCGCCGCATGGCGGTCAGGTCGTTGTTGGCCACCTGTG
>JAYRNS010000501.1:0-2785 GCA_041912075.1 Anaerolineae bacterium | reverse complement strand
GCATCGCTGGCAATGCTGACACTCAGCAACATGCCACCGGCCGTCCCTTTGACGCCACCAGCCACAGCACCCACCGAACGGGCGGTTGCTGATATCACCTGCTTCGTGCTTTTGCCGGCGGTACCGGCCAGCCCACTGACCGCATCGACCGCCTGATCACCCGTCGATCTGACTTCCATCGCCGACTGAATCGCCGCGGCCTGGGCGGTGGCCGACGTTCCCGACACCACACTACCGGCCAGCTCACCCGCCCCCTTCAAACGCTGGTATACCGGGCTGGGTTTGCGTCTGCGCCGCGGCCGCCCCTCCGCGGTGGTGTCCTGTTTGACTTCTTCCGCCATACTGCCTCCCCTACCGCCTGCCAAGTAAAAAACCTGGGTTGATACATCCAAACACTGTATCAACGATACCACCAGCGCGCCAAAATATCAAATTTGCCTTGACATCTCCGCTCAACGCCATTCGAACGTTCGGAGCTGGCTGGGCGCACTCAGCGGCTGCGGTGGATTCATGTCGGCGGGTGGCACCGGCTGCAGCATGCCTTCTGGCACGGCCGTACCAAGCGGCACGACGACCGGCAGCCGGCCAGGCTGGCGCGCCACCACGACCTGCCATTTCCAGCGCCGGTCTTCGACCGTGCTCGGCAAACGCAGCGCATGGTCGAGCCGCAGACTGGTGCCCTTGAGGTAGTACACGCGCGTCCCTTCCAGACCTTCGGCGACGGGCCACACGCGTACGACGTACCAGTCCTCCTCGCTCAACGTCCCCACCGCCGTCCAGCGCAGGACGACCGGTGCATCGGCCGCAAGCACGGCGCCGTTGGCCGGCCCCAGCGGGTTGGGCGCGGGCAGCGGAAAACCGGGCGTGGGCGTCGGGGTCACTGGAACCGTCGGTGTCGCGGTCGGCGTGGGTGTGCCGCGTGGGATGATCAGAACCTGGCCGATGGGCAGAATCGCACCCGCATCCAGCTTGTTGGCGGCCAAGATAGTGCCGAGATCGACTTTATAGCGTGTGGCCAGGGTGGACAAAGTGTCGCCCTTCTGCACACGGTAGATCAGGGTCGAATCGTCGGGTGTTGCGGTGGCCAGTGGGGTCGCGTTGCCACCCAGGAGTTCCGGTTTCATGCCCGCCGTCGGCAGACGCAGGGTCTGTCCAGCCTTGAGCACTTCACGTCCCGTCAGATTGTTCGCTTTTAGGATAGCGTCGAGCGCCAGACCGTAGGTGTTGGCGATGCCCAACAGCGTATCACCCGATTTCAGGGTGTAGGCAATAAATTCCGGGATCGGTGTTGGGGTTGGGGTGACCGTCGGTGTCAGGGTTGCGGTCGGCACCAGCGTTTGTGTCTGCGTCACGGAGAGCGTGGTGGACAGGCCCGCCGCGGCGGTGACGGTGGGTGTGCGCTGTGCGGCGCCGGCGGCCGACAGGGCCGGCAGGCGGTCGCTGCGTGTCCACCACAGCACGGCGAGACCGATGACGACGGCGAACAGAAAGATGTCGGACCAGGGAATCCGCCAGCGCTGGCGAGGACGCGAGTGGACGTCGGCCCCGCACATAAAGCAGGTGGTGGCATTCTCGGCCACGCGTGTGCCACAGTGGGCGCAGCGCGGACCCGGTGGCATGGACGGGGGAGGGAGCTGCTCCCGTTGATTCAAGGTCATGGGCGGTATTATAGCACCGGCGCGGTGTGCGGCAAGTTGGGTGAGACGGGGTATCAGCCGTCCGCGAATGAGGGAGCACGAATACGCGAAGGATGAATTGCGTCGAATGGCCATCTGTGGCATACTTGGCGCGCAAGGAAAGTCTTCCACGACCCGCATGGCACCCGGATATACGCATGACACGCAACGAAGCCGATACACGCGCACAGCTGATCGATCCTCAACTCAACCGCGCCGGTTGGACGCGCAGCCAGGTCACGCGCGAGCATTACTACCGCCCGGACTGGCAGTACACGCCCGGCCGGGTTGTCCTGCGCGGCGGGCGCGCCGAGCGCGACAAGCCGCGGGTGATCGATTACCTCCTGCGTTACACCGACAGTTTCCCGATTGCGGTCGTCGAAGCCAAGGCTGAAGACCTGCCCGCCGTCGCCGGCCTCGAACAGGTCAAACAGTATGCGCGCGATAACCACCTGATGTTTGCCTATGCCAGCAACGGGCACGAGATCATCGAATGGGACGGTTTCTCGGACACGACCCGCGACATCACAGCCTTTCCATCACCCGACCAGCTGTGGCAGCGCTGGCAGCTGAACACCGGCATTTATGATCCATCACAGCTGGATCCTCGCAACGGGCTGCCAACGCACGAGTTACGCCCGGTGTACAATGCCGCCGTAGCCGCCGCGCGCCGCCGCCACCCGCTGCTGCACCCGTACGCACCGCCCGCAGTGACGCGCGGCAGCACCCCGCGCTATTTCCAGGAGGCTGCGATTCGCGAGACCATCCTGCGTGTGACACGCGGTCAAAAACGCATCCTGCTCACGATGGCCACCGGCACCGGTAAGACCTTCACGGCCATGCAGATCATATGGAAGCTGATCAAGTCCGAATGGCTGTACCAGCAGAAAGGACGCCCAGGGCGCGTGCTCTTTCTGGCCGACCGCGTCGTGCTGCGTGACCAGGCTCGCGGCAGGGTGGGCGTGGCGTCTCGCATTTGCGATACATCGTGGACAATAGGTTGTCGTCACGGCAGGAGCCGTGACCTACGGTGTGCGGACGAGGCTTCTGTGAGTGCCATGCGGTGGACGAACCACCACCAACCCCACCCATTCGCGATTCGCTTATTC
>JAYRNS010000500.1:0-17953 GCA_041912075.1 Anaerolineae bacterium | reverse complement strand
ACACCGGTCTGCATATCAAACCTCCTACCAACGTGGTTGCTCACCCTATACCAAACTTTATGACCAATGAGGCTATTATACAACCGTGTTCGTAGTTTGTCAAATGTTTGAACATGCAATTTTAGGGCCATGACCGGTTCCCTCACCCGCGGCCCACCCACGCCGTCACCCCAAACGACACTACCCGGCGACCCATACCACACGTCCACGATTTCCACGACGGGTCACCTACTCCCTACTCCCTACTCCCTACTCCCTACTCCCTACTCCGTACTCCCTACTCCCACTCCGATTGCATATCCACCGGCCTTGTGCTACAATACAGCCAAGGAGTAAGAAGGATCCAGACCATGAACCGGCTGGGCAAACTGCTAAAACGGGTCGACCGTCTAATGCGCCAGGAGCAACCCTGGCAGGCTGCACAGGTGCTTGAGCAGATTCTGGCCACGCGCCCGGTCGATGACAAGACATGCGAGGTGCTGAGCGCGTATCTGGGTGACATTTACCTGGCCCTGGATGACCTGCCGCGCGCCGAATCCAACATTACCCATGCCCTGGAACACAACAGCGGCACCAGCCACTACCACTACCTGTTGGGCATGGTGTACTCGGCTGGTCTGCGCTGGCGAGAGGCGATCGACGCCCTGTGGCACGCCCTGGAGCTGTCCCCGGACGACGACGAGTATCTGCGGGCGTTGGGCTGGGCCGTCTTTAGCTCTGGCGATGAGGTGCAAGGCCGCTCGCTGCTGCAGGAAGCCCTGCGCGCCAACGTCAGCAACATGGTCACCCTGACCGACCTGGCCCTGGTCTATACGCGGGCCACGCAGTTTCCCGAAGCGCTCGCCTGTGCCCGCCAGGCGCTCGAGCTGGATCCACACTCCGTGCTGGCCAAAGATGTGCTGCGCGTCGTTCAGCTGCGTAAGCTCGAACACGAACGTATCGAAGCCACCAAAAGCCTTCCCACCACCGAAATCGGCCTCGCACCCTGACAAACTGTGCTCGCCACCGGCGGGCTTTGCTGGTCACCAACCACCGGCATGACAAAGGGGTTGGGAAAGGCGGGTCTCGGACCTGCCCCTCCCAACCCCTTTACGTTTGTTGGGTCAGCACCGGCTACTTTTCATTCACCCGTTTGCGGATGAACGCCGGCACGTCTAGATCCTCGCGCTTGAAGGTGCGCGACGGAAAGGGAATGGTTTGACCCGTGGGCACCGGCTGACTCGTCTGTGGCCGGCCATCCAGGCGCGTCGACTGGGCGGCGGTCGTTGCCGGGCGGCGCTGCATGTGCGCAACATCGAAACCGGTGGCGATGACCGTGATGCGAATCTCGTCGGCCATGCTCGGATCGATCACCGCGCCGAAGATGATGTTGGCATCGGGATGCGCGCTGGCACGCACGATCTCAGCCGCTTCGTTGACCTCGAAGAGGGTCATGTCGTTGCCGCCGGTGACGTTGAACAGGATACCCTGCGCGCCTTCGATGGACACGTCCAACAGCGCACTGTGAATCGCCTGCTCGGCCGCCTGCTGCGCCCGGTTTTCACCGCGCGCCCGGCCAATCGCCATGAGGGCCGCGCCGCCGTCACTCATGATCGTGCGTACGTCGGCAAAGTCCAGGTTGATCAGCCCGGGCACCGTGATGAGCTCGGAGATGCCCTGGATGCCCTGGCGCAGCACGTCGTCGGCCACGGCAAAGGCCGACTCGACCGATGCCTTTTTGTCGACCACCTGCAGCAGGCGATCGTTGGGAATGACGATCATGGTGTCGACGTGATCCTTGAGACGGGTGATCCCATCGTCGGCCGCCCGGTTGCGCCGTGTGCCTTCGAACGAGAAGGGCCGCGTCACGACACCGATCGTCAGCGAACCCATTTCGCGCGAGACACGGGCGATCACCGGCGCCGCCCCGGTACCAGTGCCCCCACCGATGCCGGCGGTGACGAAGACCATGTCGGCCCCTTTGATGAGCGCCTTGATCTCCTCTTCCGACTCTTCGGCGGCCTTCTGGCCGATTTCGGGATTACCACCCGAACCCAGGCCTTTGGTGAGCTTGTCACCGATGCGCAGCCGGTGCGGCGCCTGTGACAGCATGAGCGCCTGCGCATCGGTATTGATGGCCACAAATTCAACACCCTGGATACCCGCTTCAATCATACGATTGACGGCATTGGACCCGCCACCCCCGATCCCCAGGACCTTGATTTGTGCAACGTTTTCCACGTACGGCTGCTGTGGCTTGCGCGTGACTGGCGTAGACATCGGAACTTGCCTCCTTGTGCGTTGTGATCGAATAATCTGCTAACAACACCTGTGTCGAACAATGATAACCCGTGCCCTAATGGGGATCCGGCAGAAGGTTACGAAACCAGTGAACAACCCGCTCCAGAAGCGGTGAAGGCGCATTCCGCTGTCGCCCCGGATGACGCTGTTGGGACCCCCACAACAGCAACCCCACGCTCGTCGCATGCATTGGATTGCGCAGCTCATCGCGCAAACCGCTGATTTGGCTCTTCGGTACGCCGATGCGTACCGGCATCTGCAGCGTCTGGCGGCCGAGATCGACCCAACCAGGCAGCTGTGCCGCACCGCCGGTCAGCACTACCCCCGCCGGCAGCAGGCCATCGTACCCGCTGCGTTTGATCTCACGCAGGATCAGTTCGACCATCTCTTCGGCACGTGCCTGCAAGATTTCCGCCAGAAACCGGCGCTGGACCTGCTCGTTGCCCTGGTCACCGAACTGGCTGATCTGAATCAGCTCGTCAGCGGGCAGGGCGGCCGGATCGAGATTGCCGTAGCGCAGTTTGACATTCTCCGCCACTTTGAAGGGCGTATGCAGCCCCACCGCCAGGTCCTGAGTCAGGTGGTTACCACCGACGTCCAGCACGACGACGTGGTAGGGCGCACCATCGAGGAAAATAGCGATGTCGGTCGTGCCACCCCCCATGTCGGCCAGTGCCACCCCCATGTCCCGTTCGGCCGTGTTCAGCACGGCCTCGGCCGCTGCCAGGGAACCGAGCACCAGGTCCTCCACTTCAACGTCGTGGCTGGTGACGCAGTTGACCAGGTTGGCAACCGATGAGGCGGCCCCCGTGATGACCTGGGCGTCGACTTCCAGACGGAAGCCGTGCATGCCGACCGGGTCGCGCACGCCCTGCTGCTCATCCACCGTCCAGGCGCGTGGTGCGGTGTAGATGATGTCACGGTTGTGCGGCATCGCGATCGCACGTGCGGCCTCAAGTGCCCGTTCCACATCTTCCGGAGTAATACCGTGCTGCGCCTTGCGCACGGCGGCCACGCCGTGGCTGGAAGTGCAGCCGATGTGGTTGCCCGATACGCTCACGAAGGCCCGCTCGATGCGCTGCCCGGCGGCCTCTTCGGCCCGGTGAACCGCCTCGCCGATCGCAGCCGTGGCTTCGGTGATGTTGACCACGACGCCGCGGCGCAAACCGCGCGCAGCTGTCTGGCCCACCCCGATGATGTGAACCGCATCATCGCTGGTCATTTCACCCACCAGGGTGCATATCTTGGTCGTGCCGACATCAATGCCAGCAATCAAGTTGCTCACCGTCGAACCTCGTTGTTGCCCTGGACGTTGCCTGTCCTGCTGCTCTGTCAGGCTAGAATGTGTACCGATCCTGTCGCGGTACGTGCCCAGAATGGTAACCAAATCCGGCCTAACAGAAGACCAGACCTAGCGTACGAATGGCCGGTCATCCACGCGCAGGTCGATGACCGCTGGCACTTGGCCCCGTTTCTGCCACTCAGCCTCGATCGCCCGCAGCACCTCAAGTTTGGCCTGCAAATCACCGCGCACACCAAAAATAACCTGCGGTCCCTGCCTGGACCGGTAATTCAGCCCGTTTTGGGCGTCGTACTGGTACGTGAGCATATCCGGCAGCAGTTCCTGCAGCCTGAGCAGCGCTGTCACCAGCGGTGCCTGTAAGTGCACGACTGGCAGACCACCGGGTCCTAACACCGGTGAACCGGTCGCTGGCTCGATCGCCTCGCCGCGCGTGTCCAGCAGCTGCAGCAAGGGTGCATCCGGTCCACGTGCCAGGGGTGGTAACGCTACCCCGGTGCGATCGACCCAGGCTGTACCCTGAGCAGTTTGCCACATGATCGCTGGCATCCGTTCGGTGACGTCGATGCGGATACGACCCGGCACACGAAACCGTACACGGGCTGCAGACACATAGGGTGATGCCTGCTCAATGGCGGCTTCGGCTTTCGCCTGGTTCAACCAGAAGATGCTGTGACCCTCCAACCCGGCCTGGTTGTAGATGTCTTCGGCCGCGAGGAGCTGCGTGCCACTCACTTCGGCGCCAAAAGCATAAAAATTGTCAAAGGTCATAAACACGTACAACAGACCGACCAACAGTCCAATCAGCCATAGACTGAGCAGCTTGGCCGGATACCAGCCCGACCCACGGACAGCGGTACGCTGGATGCGCACCGGACCTACCGTCAGACTGGCCTCCAGGCGCCGCCGGGGCGGTCGTTTCTGACGCTGTACCGCAATCGATTGACTGGACCTGCCCGTTCGGCGCGTATTCATCAGCTTCCACGTACTGCCAGGTTACGTGTGCGATCGGCATGCCGTTCGAGCGCCAGCTCGACCAGGCGGGTGACCAGCTCTGGGTAGCTGACCCCACTGGCTTCCCACAGTTTGGGATACATGCTGATCTGCGTAAAGCCGGGTATCGTGTTCAACTCGTTCAAGTAGAGCCGGTCGCTGTGGCGCTCCAACAAAAAATCGACCCGGGCCAACCCGGCACCATCCAGTGCCAGAAAGGCAGCCCGTGCAAGCTGCTGCGCCTGTGCCGTCAGCGCCGCCCCAATCGGGGCCGGGATCAACAGCTCGGATGTATCGAGCAGATACTTGGCATCGTAGTCGTAGAACTCATTGCCCGGCACGATTTCACCCGGGACCGAGACAAGCGGCTCGTCGTTGCCCAAGACGCTGACCTCGATCTCACGGGCGTCGATGCCCTGCTCCACCACCAGTTTGCGGTCGAAGCGCCCAGCTTCGTCGAGCGCCGTCGCCAGTTCGACACGGTCACGCGCCTTGGTCACACCAATGCTCGACCCCATGTTGGCCGGTTTGACGAACAGCGGATAGGGCAGATTGGCTTCGATCTGGTCCAGTACGGTGTCATGAGCCTGCTCCCAGCGGCGCCGCAGCACCGCCAGGTAGGGAACTTGGGGCAGGCCCTGCGCAGCAAAGACCGCCTTGCACTGCAGCTTGTCCATGGCCAATGCCGATGCCATCACCCCACAGCCGACGTAGGGCATGTCCGCCAACTCGAGCAGACCCTGCACCGTGCCGTCTTCGCCCATGGGTCCATGCAGCACGGGAAAAACTACGTCCACGGCCGGCAGAATCTGGGCCAAGGGTACCAGCGGTGTCGCGACGGTCACGGCCTGTACGCCGTTATTGTCAATGTGCTCGGCAGCCTGGGTGCCAGGTGTGAGACGTAAGCTGCCGTGTTCGCCGTCCGTCAGCACACGCATGGGATCGTTGCCCCGTATCCAGCGCCCGCTGCGGTCGATACCGACCGGCACCACATCGAAACCAGACGCATCCAGGGCCGCCATCACCGAACGGGCGGACACCAACGAGACGTCGTGTTCACTCGATTTGCCGCCGAACAGCACACCAACCCGCAGTTTTTTGCCAGCCATGGGTTACGCCTCGAACTCGCCCACGAACAGAATCTCTGGCACGAGCGCAATACCGAACTGGTCGGCCACCGCGGCCTGCGCCAGGCGAATCGCTGTCACCACATCCTGCGCCGTGGCCCGCCCCAGGTTCACCAGAAAATTCGCATGCACCGGGCTGAACTGGGCCTGGCCAACCTGCGTCCCTTTCAGACCAACCGCCTCGATCAGGCGTCCGGCATAATCACCGGGAGGGTTGCGAAAGATCGAACCTACGCTGGCAGCCGTGGGTTGAGTAGACCGCCGGTGGGCCAGGAAACGTGCAGCCTGCTCTGCCAGTGCCGTACGATCGCCACGCACGAGCCGGAACATGGCTGCCAACACGACCGTCCCTACCGTTTGTGGATCGACTGCAGCCTTCAGCCGGCTGCTGCGATACGCGTACCGGAATTCCGCCACCGGCCAGGTGGAGACAGTGCCCTGGCTGTCCAACACCTCCGCCTGCCACAGGTTGTCGGCGATGCAGCCGCCATGCGCACCTGCGTTACCAACGACCGCGCCGCCCACCGTCCCCGGCACACTGACCGCCCACTCCAGACCGGCCAACCCGTCATGGATCGCCAGACGTGCTAATCCGGCCAGGAGAGCGCCCGATTCGACCGACAGGAAAACGGCATCGTTGGAGTCATCCAACCCGTCTGGAACCACGCGGGTGACCTGGCGACAGCGATTGACGATCACAAGACCGCGGACACCCGCATCCGCAATCAGTACGTTGCTGCCACCGCCCAAGAGCAGGTAGGGCATGTCGTGTGTACGCGCCAGCTTGACTAAACGAACCAGGTCATCGACGCGCTCAACCGTGATCAGCAAATCGGCGGGGCCACCAATCTTGAAGGTGGTCAGTGGGGCCAGCGGAATCTGCCGGCTGACGGAAAACCCAACCGCCCGCGCAGCCTCGACAAAAGTTTCCTGCACCGCGTGTGCGATTTTTGCATGTGGTACAAAAGTCATTATACCTGATACAGTCCAATTCGTGCAAATTGTGGTAACGCTGTCAAACAAAGCACATATGTTCGACCGCTATGCCGGCCGCACTATTGACTACGCGCAGTCAAGTGTCTCGAGCACCTGCTCTCCAATCAGATAACCGTCACCCGCACCCAGGGTGATCAGGATGTCACCAGGATGGAGGTGGTCTGTCAAAAAAGCCACCACTTGCCCGGCATCCGCCACGTAGTGTGCGTCGGCATGGTCCAGCGCGGCCGCCAACGCTTCACCGGTCACACCAGGAATCGCCACGTCACGGGCGGCGTACACCGGCGTGATCACCACGTGCTGTGCATCACCGAAGGCCTGGGTATAGTCATTCCACAAAGCCTGCGTGCGGCTGTAGGTATGGGGCTGGAACACAGCCCAAATCGTTCGTTCTGGCCACTGGGCACGCGCGGCCGCCAGCGTCGCCCGGATTTCGGTGGGGTGATGGGCGTAGTCGTCGTAAACCCGAACGCCCTGCGCTTCACCCTTGAACTCAAACCGCCGCCCGGTGCCCTCGAATGCCGCCAAAATCGGTAATGCCTGGGCGGGATCCAGCCCCAAACGGCTGACAACGCCCAGGGCACCCAAGGCGTTACGCAGGTTGTGCACACCCGGCACGCGCAACTGCAGTTCACCCACGAAACGGCCGGCCTGCCAGACCTGCGCCGCGTAACCTCCGAGTTGGCCGACGTGCACCGCCGCGGCAATCACGTCCGCTTCCTCTGCCAAACCATAGGTCAACACAGCGCCACCGTACTGGGCAGCCAACGCCTGCGCCCCCGCATCGTCCTGGCAGGCAACCAGCCAGCCGCTGGGTCGAATTTGCGCCACGAAATCGACAAACGCCGCCGCAAAACTGGCCGGGGTCGGGTAACAATCGGGATGATCCCACTCGACGTTGGTGACCAGTGACACCTGGGGGCGCAGCCCCAGAAACATATGGTCGTACTCATCGGCCTCGATGACGAAAACCTCTCCGGCCCCGGCAGCGGCATTCGCACCGAGTTGCCGCACCTGACTGCCCACGATGTAACCCGGTGCATAGCCCAGACCGGACAGGACGGTGGCAATCATGGCCGTGGTCGTCGTCTTGCCATGCGTACCGGCCACGGCAACCAGCTCCACATCACGCAGCAGCGCACCCAGAAACGGCCCACGTTTGACTACGGGAAGACCGAGCGCCCTGGCGCTAACCATCTCCACGTTGTCTGCGGCGATCGCCGACGAGACCAGCACGATGTCAGCGCCTATCACGTTGGCCGCGGCGTGGTCAACCGAGATCTGCGCGCCGGCGGCCTGCAGGGTGTACAGCACCGGGCTTGCCTGGCGGTCCGAGCCAGACACGGTATAACCCTGCTGCAGGAGCACCCGTGCAATGGCCGACAGCCCGCTGCCGCCGATCCCCACGAGGTGAATGCGCACCGCCGCGCGTGCCCCCGGCGGCTGGTGCAGCATGAAATCGAGCGCCTGATCTTCTGATAGATCTGGGTCGGCGTGGATCATCGGCAGGGCCTCATTACCGCCGCACCCGCAGTATGATCAACAAGGCCAGCCATACGATCAGCAGGGTGGTGGGCCAGGTGGGCGGCAGGTGGTCGTACACGTCCTTGGCGAACGAACTGAGCTGGGTCGTATCGATAAAATCCAGCGGATAGTCGAATTTCGCCAGGTAGTACCACAACGTTCCCGCAACCAATATGCCGTTCACCCCACCGAAAAAGGCATTGAGCGTCATGCCCGAACACCCGGTGGGTGGGGTGCCGGGGTACTGCAAGGTAACCCCGGCGTAGCCGGCGACTGTGATCGCAATGAAAATACCCTGGAAGACCAGCATGGTCAGCAGATTCGTCGTGTGCTCGCTGGTGAAACGCCCAAACAGTGACACCAGCAGGTTCTCAAGGGTGGTCCCAAACAGGCTAAACAACAGCAATGCCACCAGAATCACGATCGTGGATCCCAACTCCTTGTCGTATCCACGTGCGATCCCGATGAACACAAACATTACAACGACTGCGATCCAGAGTACCTCAATCGGTCCCACAGCAAATCCACACTCTAAAATCTAAAATCCAAAATCTAAAATCTAAAACCGGCTCACCGTCTGCGCAGCTCGCGAACGGCCTGAATCGTAATCAGCGCGATCAGGAAAAACACGATGAGCGTCAAGGTGGAAGGCGCCAGGTTGACACCCAGGCTGTTCATCATATTCTTAAATGCGTCGACACCCCGCTGCGCCAGCTCGCGGTTCTGCAGCACGATCGAAGGCGCCGGCAGCCCGTTGGGAATGTATGGAAACAGCGTCATGCCCAGGATGTAGGCATTGATCAACCCGAACAGCGCCCCGGCAATCGAGGGTGGACTCTTGGCCTTCAGCCGCGATGAGGTCGACGTGAAATAATAGGTAAAGAACACGCCGGCCAGATAGATAATGAAGAGGGCCAGTTCCTGCCGGTCCGGCGGAATGACATAATAGGTAGCCAGCGACTCAATGGTCGCCGTGCCGCGCTGAAAAACGTAGAACTGTAGAAAACGCCCGATCGTATTGATCATGTTGATCAAGGCATACCCGAGCTGCACTTGGGTAGAAAAGGCCATCAAACCGAGGAAGATGAGCGAGAACATCGTGATGATCTCGCGCAAACCGCCGCGGCGGTAGCCCAGGAACGCGGCCACCACGCCCAGGAAGAGAAAGACAAAACCTGTCTGCAGGAGGTCCGTCACTTCCATGTCGCATTCCTCGTCAGCTTGCTCAGCTCCTCGGCGATGGCCCGTGCGGCCCCTGGTCGTGCCAGCCGCCGCGCGCCCGTGGCCAGGCTGGCCAGGCGATCGTCATCTTGCAGCAAGTCCAACACGGTCGGTACCAGTCGTTCGGCGAGTGCTTCGTCGTGCAGCTTGAGCGCTGCGCCATGCGCCACCAGATAGTCAGCATTGACGTCCTGATGCTGGCCGGCGTAGGGATAGGGCACCAGGATGGCGGGCAGCGCCATGGCTGGAAACTCACCCAACGTCGATGCGCCGGCACGTGCCACCACCAGATCGGCGGCCGCCATCGCGTGGGCCATGTCGTCGTGCAGATAGGCAAACGCATGATAGCGCGCCCGCAGCGGCTGCGGCAGACGCTGGGACTCGACCTCGACCGTGTCCCAGTCGAGCGTGCCGCTGACATGGATGATCTGGCAGGCTGGCAGCAGCTCAGGTAGGGCCGTCACCACGGCCTGGTTGATGGAACGCGAGCCACGGCTGCCGCCAAAAACCAGCAGCGTCTTGTGTGCCGAATCCAACCCAAAGTGCGCCTGCGCCGCTGTCCGGTCGCCCGCGGCAGCCACAAACTCGGTTCGTACCGGATAACCTGTGACGACACCCTTGCCCGGAAACCAGGCCAGAGCTTCGGGAAAGGAAACAGCTACCCGGGTGGCAAATCGACTTAACACCTGAACTGCCATCCCCGGTTCCAGGTCCGGCAGGTAGATCAGAATCGGCACCCGGGCCCGGCGTGCGGCCCACACGACCGGTGCACAGACGTAACCACCCGTCACAAAACACACATCCGGCCGAAACGTATTCACAATCTGACGTGCCTGGCGCGCACCCGCCACCATTTGCCCAAAGTTGCGCGCCGCAGTCCACGGTGCGCGCCCACGCAGCTGTCCCGTCTTGATCGCACGAAACGGCCAACCTGCCCGCGCTGCCAGCTCAGCCTCCACGCCACCCTCACTTCCGACGTACAGGACTGCTGCGGCTGGCGGCGGTGGTACGTCCCGTAGTGGTTTTGCGACCGGTGGCTGTGCTGCGTCGTGCGCCGCTGGCCGGCTGTCCGGTTGGTCGCGGGATGACGCGTGAGCGGCTGGCAGTGGATCGCCGGACGACCTGACTGCTGCGCCGCCGGCTGCCGGCAGGGCTTGCACCACGGCCATTGCTGGATAGACGTGCCCCCCCGTTCCACCGCCCGAAATCAAAACGCGCATTCCCTGCCGCTCCTCGCCCATTACTGCGGGCTACACTCATCAGAACGCCGACCGCCGCCAGGCTGGACACCAGCGCAGAACCCCCGTAGCTGATGAACGGCAGTGGGATACCGGTCGGTGGTGCCAGTGCCGTGGCCACTGCAAAATGAATCACGGCCTGGTAGACCAGCCAGATGGTGACACCAAACGCCAGGAGAAAACCAAAATCGTCTGGGGCACGAATCGCAATACGAAATCCGCGAAAGACGAGCGCCAGAAACAGGGCAATCACCAACAACGTCCCTGGCAGCCCCAGTTCCTCACCAATGACCGAAATGATCGCATCCGACCAGAGCAGCGGAATCCGCTCCTTGGTTGTGCCGCCGCCAATACCCCGACCCAGGGGACCACCCGCGGTCAACGCTTCGCCAATCGCTCTGATCTGCTCGTTTTCGACCTGCGTCGGGTCACCTACCGAGCTAGCCACCTGCTGCCAGCGCACACGACCATAGCTGGATTGGGTAATAAGCACCGCAAACGTCACAACGACGATCACACCACACAGCAGCACCTGTTTGAGCGTGGCACCGGCCATAAAGAACATCGTAATCGCCGTGGCCACGATCAGGACCGCCGTGCTCAGATTGGGCTCGATAATGATCAGCCCAGCGACGATGCCCAGCAGCACCCCAAACGGTGCCAGCCCATACCACATGAGCTTTATCTTCGATCCCTTCGACGATAACCAGGCTGCCGCATAGATCACCATCACCAGCTTGGCGATCTCGCTGGGCTGGACCGAGCCGTCGAAAAAGGCGCGCGTCGAGCCAAACAGCCGCTGGCCAAAAATGAGAACGGTGATCAGCAGCACCAGCACGATCGCCAGCAGAGGCACCGCAATCCGCTCCAACACCCGGTAGTTGAGCAGGGCCATCGCAATCATCACCACCGTGCCGATCGCGATCCACTGCAGCTGTTTCTGGGCAAAATAGGTGGCCGGCACGGCGAACCGGTCGACAGCCTGTTTGTAGCTGGCGCTGAACACCATGATCAACCCGATGACGAGCAGCGTCGCAATGATCGCGATCAACCCGTAATCGAGTGCCGGTCGTCTGCCGTTTGGTGTTGTCAGACGTAAGCTGCGCGTCATGCCCACAATCCAATCTACAATGCGTTGACCAAAGCCCGAAAATGCTCACCCCGAGCGGCAAAGTCACGATAGGCGTCGTAGCTGGTGCCACCGGGCGACAGCAGGACCACGTCACCCGGATGGGCCAGGCTGGCCGCCAGGGTCACTGCCCCGGCCAGGTCGTCCCCCCGGTGCACCAGTGGTGCCTCACCCGGTGCCATCGGATGGTTGGCCGCATAGTTGGCCAGTTCCCGTTCGATCAGGCCAGCCGCTTCCCCAAAGGTGATGACGTGGCGCACGTGCTGCCGCAGGGCCTGCGCCAGCGCCTCCCAGGGCAAATGTTTGTCGCGTCCGCCGGCCAACAGAATGACCGGCTCAGCGAACGAATCCAGTGCCGCCAGTGCCCGTTCCGGTGTCGTGGCGATCGAGTCGTTGTACCAGCTTACCCCGCCGCGCTGGCGTACCAGCTCCAGGCGGTGGGCCACACCGGCAAAGGTGGTCGCCACCTGACGCATGGCTGGCACATCTGCGCCGGCCGCATGGCTCACACAAAAGGCGGCCAGCAGGTTGGCCAGGTTGTGGCGCCCACGCAGGCGAACCTCCTCCGCCCGGCACACGGTCTCCTCGTCACCCCCGGCGTCGCGCAGGACCAGCTCGTCGTGCCGCAGATAGGCACCGGCAGGTGGCACGTCCACCAGGCTAAACCCTAACGTTTGCACATGCCCGCTGGCTGCCGTCTCGTGCCCCCAGCTGCGCGTCACGTCATTGTCAAGTCCGAACACCGCTACGTCACCGGGACGCTGGTGTTCGAGGATACGGTGTTTGGCCGCGGCGTAGGCGGCCATCGACGGGTGGCGGTCCAGGTGATTGGGTGTCACATTGAGCACCCCTGCCACGGCTGGACTCACCGGTGCATCGAGACACAGATCAGGATCGAACAGCTCCAGCTGAAAACTGGACAGCTCCAGTACGACCCGGTCCTGCGCATCGATCTCGACCAGCCGGTCGATCAGCGGGGTGCCGATGTTGCCACCGACCCAGGTCGTTCGACCGCCGGCCTGCAGCATCTCACCCACTAAGGTGGTCGTGGTCGTTTTGCCACTCGACCCGGTAATACCCACGGTCAGGGCCGGGCAGCGCTGCAGCGTCAGCAGTGAATCGTTGCTCAGGGCAATGCCACGGGCTCGTGCGGCCTGCACGATGGGCAGATCGGGCGGTACCCCGCCGCTCAAACACAACAGGTCGGTCCCCTCGAGCAGTGTCAGCGGGTGACCGCCTAACACCAGCTGCACCGGCAGGTCTGCCACCGCAGCCAGTGCCCCACCGAGTGCTTCCGCTGGCTGCAAATCACTCACCGTCACCCGGGCGCCGGCCCCGACCAGATAGCGAGCCAGGGCGGTTCCCTGCCGGGCCAGGCCAAGAATCACAACCCGGCGGTTGGACAACCCCGAAATCGCGCTCACCTCAGGCTCCCAAGGCAGCCCATGCCTGCACGGTTGCGCGACCGGACCCTGTCGATCGACACGACCACCGCACCTGCTGGCCGGTGGTGCGTAAACCAGCCAGCAGCTGTTCAAAGAAAACCGGCACCGCGGTCTGTTTGACCGGCCACGCCCGGTAATCGATCCACACGTCGAACCGATCCTCGACCAACGTCCCGTCGTCCTGCACCGCCAGCGGTTCAAAAGCCACTTCCAGGACCAGTGCCTGGACCCAGGCATCGGCAGCCGGCACCGGCATGCGCGCCGCACACACGGTGGCGACCTGCTGCAGGACCTGGGCGCTCAAGGCGGCCGCCCGGGCACGGTCGGCACCCTCGAATGCCGCCTGCAGTTCCGAGCTGCACTGGTGAAGCGCCAGCGACAGGGCCTGGACCATCGTATTGGCTGATGGGTGTGCATGCGTGGTATGCAGTTGAACCGTTGCCATGTCATATCCTTGTCAGCCTTCCGCAGTCTTTGCAGCTGCGGAAGTTCCGTCCTCGGCACGTCTGAAACCCTACAAGAGCGCCAGTGCGATGCCCAGCATGCCGCTCAAAATACCAGCCAGAAAGAAGCGCTGGGTCACTTGAGTCTCTGACCAACCTTTCAGCTCAAAGTGGTGGTGCAGCGGGCTCATTTTGAACAGCCGCCGCGGCTGGCCATACAGCCGGCGGCTGAGTTTGTACCAGCCCACCTGCAGCGCTACCGACAGCGTCTCGGCCGTAAACACCGCCGCCACCACCGACAGCAGCAGCCACTGCCCGGTCATCAAGGCCACCACGGCCAGCGTCGCCCCCAGGGCCAGCGAGCCCGTATCACCCATAAACAGCTCGGCGGGGTGGGCGTTGAACCACAAAAAGGCCAGGATGGCCCCCACTACCGTAAAACAAAAAGCGACGAGCCAGATCTGCTCCTGCAGGAAAGCGATGACACCGTAACAAGCAAAGGCAATAGCCGCCAGGTTGCCGGCCAGGCTGTCCAGACCGTCGGTCAGATTGACGGCGTTGGAAAACGCCACGATCAGAAACACTGCGACCGGGATATACAGAATCCCGATGTCGATCTTCTGCGTCACGCCGGGGATCGCCAGGCTGCGCAGGTCCACAACGAAGTGCAAAAACAAGGCTACGATCGTAGCCAGGATCACCTGGGCGAGTGCCTTGGTGCGCGCCATGATGCCTTCGCCGCGTACCCGGCGACCACGCACCCCCTCCAGGTCGTCGATCGCACCCAAGAACCCAAACAGGAGCAGCACGGTCATGGGCACGAGTACCGAACGCCCAATGACGGTCCACCCCAACAGGTTGGCCACATTCAACAACCCGGTAATGACGATGACGGGAATCAGAATCATCAATCCTCCCATCGTCGGGGTACCCGTCTTGACCTGGTGCGTGGTGGGGCCCTCGATGCGGATCTGTTTGCCAATCCGGTGCCGGATCAGAAAGTTGATCAGCGGACGCCCCCAGATCACCGCCAGGAAAAAGGCAACCGTCCCCAGGGTTAGTGAGTAAGCCATGAGCCCTATACATTCCCGGTCACCGGCTGGCTCAGCGCGGCGACGATTTCTTCCATATGCAGGGCGCGCGACCCCTTGACCAGGATCAGATCACCCGGGCGCGCACGCGGCCGCAATGCCTCCACCGCAGCTGAATTATGCTCGACCGCCAGCACCGTGGCTTGCGGCATGCCACCGATGACCGCTTCCTCGGCAACCCACCGTGCCAGGGGGCCGACCGTGACCAGGACATCGACCACGTCAGCGGCCCGCTGACCCACCTTGCGGTGCCCGATTTCAGTGTAATCACCCAGTTCCAGCATGTCGCCCAAGACAGCGACGCGACGGGCGCCGGGGGGCACCGGCAGGTCGGCCAGCAAGTTGAGCGCCGCCAGGGTGGCCTCCGGGCTGGCGCTGTACGTGTCGTCCAACAACGTGGTGCCCTGAATGCCTGGCACCAGGACCAGGCGCAGCTGCGCCTGGACATCCTGCAAGCCGGCGATGATCTCCTCCCAGGTCAGTTCTTCGACCAGCCCCACGGCCACGGCCCCCAGGGCTGTGTGCACGCTGTGCCGGCCAAGCAGCGGCACCTTTACCTGGAGGACTTCGTCCTGATAGTGCAGGCGGAACCGGATACCTTCCAAACCTTCGCTCGTCACCTCGCTGGCCCACACATCAGCCGCGGGGTCGAGCCCAAACGTAAACACCTGGGCTTGCGTTTTTGCCGCCATCGCGGTTACAATAGGATCATCGCGATTCAATACGGCGACACCATCGGGCGGCAGGGTCTGCACCAGCTCGGCCTTGCCTTGGGCGATACGTTCCAGGGAACCGGCGCGGGCCAGGTGAACCGGTCCGACGTTGGTGACCACTCCGATGGTTGGCTGCGCCAGGCGACAGAGCATGGCAATGTCGCCCACGGTGTACATACCCATCTCGAGCACCGCGCGGCGGTGTGCGGGGGTCAGGCGCAGCAGCGTCAGCGGCAGGCCGATTTCGTTGTTCAGGTTGCCTTCAGTTTTGATCGTGGTATAGCGCTGGGCAAGGACCGACGCCACCACCTCTTTGGTCGATGTCTTGCCCACACTCCCGGTGATGCCTACGACACGTAACGAAGTCTGGGCACCAACGGTTGCACGCCAGTAGGCAGCAAAGGCCTGCAGTGCGTGCAGGGTATTATCGACGCGGACCAGGACAGGTTTCGGTGAAAGGGAAGCTGAGTGTTGGATAACTGGTGCTCGGGTATCCAATATCCAACACTCAGCATCGAAAACCATGTCCTGCTCTACCAGGGCGGCCACTGCGCCACGTTGCAGCGCCTCTGCAACGTAGTCGTGGCCGTCCGCCTTTTCACCAACCAGCGCCACGAACAAACAACCGGTCGTCACAAGGCGGGAGTCGATGACGACATCGGTGATCGGTGTCCGCAGCCATTCCCCGGTTGGGACAGGCTGCCCCATGACGGCGGCCAGTAAATGGGCCAGCGTCAGGTGGACGGTCATCGACGGACCGCGTCCGGTGGGATGTTCAGCAGCGCAAACAGGCGATCGGCAATCCGGTAGAACGCTGGTGCCGCGGTTTCGGTCGCCCAGACCGACACATCACTCTTGTCCAGCTTCACCAGGACGACGAATGCCGGGTCATCCGCTGGTGCATAGCCCACGAACGTCGCAATCGTGCGGGTTTCGTCGTACCCTTCTTTGCTGGGGATCTGGGCCGTTCCGGTTTTGCCCGCAATCGCATAGCCGGGCATGGCCGCCCGATAGGGGATCGACACATTGGCCGCCTCGACCAGCAGATCGGTAAGCGTCTTGGCTGCCTGCGGCGACACCACGGTCCGGTAGAGTGCCGGCTCGATCTCGTACCACTGGCCGTTGGCCACCACAGCTTTTACCACGTGGGGCCGCATCATCGCACCCCGGTTGGCGACCGCTGCGACGGCGTTGATCATCTGCATCGGCGTGACGCTGATGCCTTGCCCAAAGGCGTTCGTAGCCAGATCGGACTGGCTCCACGTCGTGTCCCCCTGTTTCTTGAGGATACCTTTGACTTCGCCCGCCAGATCGATGCCGGTGTAATTGCCAAACCCAAACCGTTCGACGTAATTGTAAAAGAGCGGTGCACCCATCTTGATCGCCACTTGGGCTGAGCCAATGTTGAGCGATTTGGCTAAAATCGTCGCAATGTCGACTTGGCCATGCGCCAGGCGGTCCGAGTTACGGATTTCACGCTCACCGACGACGAGCACACCGTCGTCGCGGAACGTGCTGTTCGGCGTAATACTGCCGGAATCGATACCGGCAGCCATGGTCACGATCTTGAACACCGACCCGGGCTCGTAAGCACCGGCAACCGCCGGGTCGATAAACGGGTCCCGGCCACCGGCCAGCTGGGTCGTTTCATAGAACGTATTGGGTGAAAAACCGGGCAGCGACGCGTCCGCCAGGATCTCACCCGTTTTGGGGTCCATCACGATGACGGTCCCACTGGCGGCCTTATACTTGGTGACTGCCGCTTGCAGCTCTTCTTCGGCAATCGCCTGTATGCGCCGGTCGATCGTCAGGACCAGGTCACGACCCACGGCCGACGGCACGTACATACTAAACGTCGCCGGCACCGGTTGGACCTGGCCATCGGCGGAGGTGGGCAGGATATCGCCGTTTTCGCGCAGGAACTGGTCGTATTTGGCTTCGATGCCATAACTACCGTTCTGGTCGATCTGCGCAAAACCAATCGCAAAGGCGCCGTAGCGGTCTTCAGGGTAGAAACGGCGCGGCAGATATTCGACCCGCAGTCCCTGGCGCTGCCACTTCTCCACCGCATCGGCGGCCGTGCGCGACGCGTAATATTTCAGGATCACGGTCCCGGTTTTGCCCTCGTGCATCCGGCGGATCAGCTCGTCCTGGGTGATGCCGACCAACGGTGCCAGGTCGTGGGCCACTGAAATAACCATCGTTTCGGTCAGCACCGACGGTACGGCTACGATCTGGTAGCGGGTCGCATCGGTGGCCAGGAGATAACCGTTGCGATCCACGATGTTGCCGCGGTGCGGGCGTTCCACCGAATACACCACCCGCGGGGTATCGGGTGACGGTGCTGCGGCCTTGAGAACTTGCAGTCGCACGAACTGCAAGCTCAAGATACCCATCACAATAACGATAAACCAGAAGATGAGCCGCACGCGCGGCAGAGAACGCACATCGTT
>JAYRNS010000499.1:0-2040 GCA_041912075.1 Anaerolineae bacterium | reverse complement strand
TCACCGGGGATGTCGGCATAGAAGGCGATCGTACCCACGACGTCGTTCGGTCGAATGCCATGGGCGCGACCGGCGCTGAGTGTCAGGCGCACCATGCCCTCTTCCTGGACCCCACGGGGCCGGCGCGGGCGGGTTTCGGTGCTGCGTGTTGCACGCGGTGTGTCTTCGTGGGCGCGGGCGCGCGGACGCGGTTCTGCCACTTCCTCGATCGCTGCAATGGGACGCTGCTTTTCCTCGCTGCGCGCCACCCGCAGGGCGGCTGCCGCAATGTCCAATGGATCGTGACCGGCCTCCACCAGCTGGGTGATGATGGGGCGTTCCCTCGTGAAGCGGCCGCGACGCAGCCACACCAGCAGCTTTTCCTGCAGTTGGGTTTCGCGGCGATTTTCGATGTCGGCGATCGACGGCAGAACACCGGGGGTGATCTCCTGCCGCGCAAAGGCTTCGATCTTGCGCAGATACCACCGTTCCTGCGGCGTTACCAACGAAATCGCAATACCGGTCTTGCCCGCGCGCCCGGTGCGGCCGACACGATGCACGTAGACTTCTTCATCGGACGGCAGGTCATAATTGAACACGTGCGAGATGCCGTCGATGTCGAGGCCGCGTGCCGCCACGTCGGTTGCCACCAAGACCGTGCTTTGATTGCGCCGGAAGCGCTCCAGGATCTGTTCGCGCGTCTCCTGGCTCAAGTCACCGTTGAGCGCTTCGGCTGGAAAACCGCGCACTGTCAGCTCGCTGGCCAGCTCACCGGTGCCGGCGCGCGTGCGCACGAAGATCAGGGCACTGGTGATGTCTTCCATCTCGAAGAGGCGGGTCAGTGCCGCGAGTTTGTCGGCGGCGTTGACAACGTAATACCGTTGTTCAAGCGTCGCCACCGTGCGCTGGCGTGGCCCCAGCGCAACCGACTGCGGGTCGCGCAGGTAACGGTCGGCCAGGCGGCGAATCTCCGGTGGTAGGGTGGCCGAAAACAGCGCAGTCTGGCGTGTGGCGGGTGTCAGGCTGAGAATGGCCTCGATATCCTCGATGAAACCCATACTCAGCATCTCGTCGGCCTCGTCCAGGACGACGGAGTGCACAGTGCCGACGTCCAGCACGTGCTGTTTGAGCAGGTCGAGCAGGCGTCCTGGGGTACCTACGACTACATCGACCCCTTTTTGCAGGCGGCGGATCTGGCGCTCGTACGGCTGGCCGCCGTAGACAGCCAGCACACGGACGCCGCGCAGCCTACCGTAGCTGTGAAAGGCCTCGGCAACCTGCATCGCCAGCTCGCGCGTTGGTACCAGGACCAGGCTTTGCACGTGGTGTTGGTTTGGCTGCAGGTTCTGCAAAATGGGCAGGGCAAACGCCGCGGTTTTGCCAGTGCCAGTCTGAGCCTGGCCAATCACGTCGTGGCCGTCGAGCATCAGGGGGATCATGGCGGTCTGGATGGGGGTGGGCACGGTGTAACCGAGCTCCGTCACGGCCTGCACCAGCTCAGGGTGCAGCCGCAGTTGGTCGAATTCTGTTGTCATAACGCTCCTATCGTTTGGTTAAGTCCACTGTGTGGCCTGGCCCTCACGGGCACCGGCACCATGCCTGCTAACAGCCGACTCAACCCACGAGTAAGAGCCTCCTGTTGCAACAAAATACCCGACCCATCGGTCGGGCAACCCTCTGGCCGCTCAAAACATGGCCGAACAAAAATCGTGATCCCTTGCGGGATCGCAAGGCGCAAGTATAACACATTCGTGACCAGGCTGCAAACCTGGCTGCGCTGCGTTCTACACAACACTCCCTTCCTTCCTGTCTCCAGGAAGGAAGGGAGCAGAACGGCTGGGTGGTATCACCTTCAGCCAGGGTGACAGGGCCAGCGCACGCAACCCGCGGCCGGCCCTACGTCGCCGTTAGAGACCTGGAAAGTACGTACCAAACCCACTCGAAAAGCGCGAGGGGTTGGTGGTGCTGTCGGAGCCGTTCGAACCGTTGGGGGTGCCGAAGAAGTGCATCCCCCCGTGCCCGCCGCGGCCACCAAAGCCTGGCATATGGAACATGTTGAAT
>JAYRNS010000498.1:0-1824 GCA_041912075.1 Anaerolineae bacterium | reverse complement strand
CAGCCCGTAACGGCCTACGACTTTGAGTTCGCCTGGCGGCGCGTGCTCGACCCGGCGTTGAAATCACAGCAGGCCCCGCTCCTGTACGATGTGCGCCAGGCCCAGGCTTTCCACTCCGGACAGACCAGGGACCCCAATGCGCTGGGTGTGCGCGCGGTAGACCCCTGGACGTTGATCGTCGATCTGGAAGGATTGACGAGTTATTTCATGTACGTCCTGGCTCACCTGGCCACCTTCCCCGTACCGCGCCACGTCGTCACCGTGTATGATACACAGTGGGCGCAGCCCGCCCATCTGGTCTCGAACGGACCGTATCGTCTGCAGGATTGGGAACCAGAAAAACGCGTGACTTTCGTCCGTAATGCCGGCTATCACCACCGCGTGGAGGGTAACGTGACACGCGTGGAGATCGATCTGACCGAAAACTGGTCGCACTTCCCGGCAGCGTACGAAGCCAACCAGCTGGACGTCGTTGGCCTCGGGCCGACGGTGTTTGAGCGCATGCGCCACCACCATGTCACTGAGTACGTTTCGGCGCCAGGTCCCAGCACCAACTACATCGGCTTCGATACCAGCCGCCCACCGATGGATGACGTCCGGGTGCGGCGAGCCCTGGCCCACGCCACCGATCGCGTCACCCTGGCTGAGGTCTGGTTGAAGGGGTTGGCCGCGCCAGCCACGGGCGGTTTTGTGCCGCCGGGTATTCCCGGCCACCTGGCTGGTCACGGTCTGCCCTACGACCCCAGCCGTGCCCAACAGCTCCTGGACGACGCCGGCTATCGCGGCGGGGCCGGTTTTCCCCCTGTCAGGTTGATGCTGTATGACGTGTTGGGTACCGTGACCATCGGTGAGCAGCTGCTGGCGCAGTGGCGGCGCGTGTTGGGCATCGATGTCGAACTTGCAGTGCGTCGCGACTTCTACGACGCACTGCAGCGTGATCGACCGGCCCTCCACTTCTTGGGGTGGGTCGCCGACTATCCGGACGCGTACAGTTTCCTGCGTATCGGGTTGGGACATGCCTTCCACAACTGGCACAACGCCGCCTTCGAGCGGCTGGTCGACGAGGGCCGGCGCCTGCTCGATCCGGCCCAACGTATCCAGCGCTACCAGGCGGCCGAGCAGATTCTGATCGACGAAGTGCCCATTCTCCCGCTGTTTCACCGCCGGGGTCATCTACTCGTCAAACCCTGGCTGCGCAACTTCCGCTCGTCGATCATGAAGACGATGGTCTGGAAGGATTTGGTCATCGAGCCGCATGATTGATCCAAACCGAGGCGTCGAAGCGCCAGCGTCGGATGAATTTCTGGACGGCAACGGCTTTGCTCAAAGCCCACGAATCGGCTATAATCGGCCCTGACACGTCTGCCGGACTTACACCACGTTTATCTGCGTCTCAATAGGGAGGATGATCCGATGGAACTGACTGCTGTTTTCAAACGGGTGCCAACAGGCTATGTCGCATTTGTCGAAGAATTACCGGGGGCCAATACACAGGGTCACTCCCTGGATGAAGCGCGAGCAAACCTGGTAGAAGCTGTCAGACTGGTGATCGAAGCTAACCGTATTCTATCTGAGGAAGAATTGGTTGGCAGCGATGTGGTTCGTGAAAGCCTTAGCATACCAGCATGAAACGTCGTGACCTGATTCGCCACCTCGAGGCACACGGTTGCGAACTGCTCCGCGAAAGAGGCAATCACAGCGTCTTTGTCAACCGGTCAGCCCGGAAAGTATCCACAGTTCCGCGTCATCGTGAAATCGATGATTTTCTGGCACGCAAGATCTGCCGTGATCTTGACATCACCGTGCCCTAGATCGTATGTGCCT
>JAYRNS010000497.1:0-3096 GCA_041912075.1 Anaerolineae bacterium | reverse complement strand
TTAGTGCGCGGGGTGGCAGCCTGGCCTATCTGGCTGAAGTCAGTGGGCTGGCGCGGGCTGACCTGCGTGATGCGCTCGACCGTCTCGTCCAGCTCAACCTGGTCGACAGCCATGGTTTTTCCCATGGAAAAACCATGGCTCTGAACGAGCGCCTGTATAGCATACATAATTTGACACGCACGTTTTTGCACGAACAGGTGGCGCGCTGGGCGTTCTAAACTGCAATGACCGATTACCCCGCTCTTTTCAAAGAATACGTCGTGCGCAGCGCACAGGCCATGCGCGACCTGCTCGACCAGCCGTGGACGCGCCTAC
This sequence comes from Anaerolineae bacterium, assembly GCA_041912075.1. Lineage (GTDB taxonomy): Bacteria > Chloroflexota > Anaerolineae > SSC4 > Amarolineaceae > SSC4. Next base: position 2,781 of record JAYRNS010000497.1, on the reverse strand, counting down.
CCGACGAGGTACGTGAGCAGGCGCTGCACACCCTCGATTATGCGCTGCAGCTCGACGCAGCCTGGCCGGCCGCCGGCGAGGTGCTGTGTCAGCTGGCACCGCTCATGGAAAAGGCGGGTTATCGCACAGAATGGCTGCCCTACCTCTCACGTGGCCTGGCGGTTGGCCAGGCGCAGCAGGATGCGGCCGCCGTGGCCGAGCTGACCTTTCAGTTGGGTCTGCTGAGTTACGTGCAGGGCTTGTACGACGACGCGCACCAGCAGTTCGCCACCAGCGCCGCGCAGTGGGACAATCTGGAGGATTGTTACGGTCAGGTGCGCGCCCTCAACCGCCTGGCCGGCACCTGTCGCTTGCAGCATCGCCCCGCCGAGGCCCAGACGGTCATCGATCAGACCCTGGTTTTGCTCGATCCGCAGGATCCAGCGCTCAGCCACGCCTATCTCACGCGTGGTCTGCTGGCGTACGATGCCGGCCGCTTCGCTGAAGCCGAGGCCGACCAGCGCCGCTGCATTGCCCTGGCCATGCTGGCCAGGGACCCGCGGCTGGCCGCCTGGGGTCTGGTCAACCTGGGCGTGGCGCTGCGCCAGCAGCAGCGTGAGGAAGAGACACTCCTGGCCTACCGGCTGGCGGCCCAGCTGTTCGTCGAGATCGACGACGTCGTCAACCTGGCCGCGGTGCGCATGAACATCGGCAACGTGTACCTGATGCGCGACGAGTTCGAGGAGGCGCTGCGCTGGTACAACCTGGCCGAACCGGTCTTCCGCCAAACCGAGGACCGTTACCGGTTGTCGGACATCTACCAGAATCGGGGGATTGCGCAGCGCGAGTTGGGTCACCTGGCCGAAGCCCGGGCCGATTTTGCGCGCAGCCTGGCCTATCACCGGGCGCTCGACCGCGTGGTCGGCGTGGCGGCCATCGCCGATGCGCTCGGGCTCGTCGATTTGCTCGAAGGCGATGAGGTCAGTGCAAGAGCACATTTCATGGAGGCGCTGGACCAGCTGGCCAGCATCGACGCCCAGAACGGCCCACGTGGCCAGCTGGTCAAAGCTCACCTTGCGCAACTTGAAGACAATGACGGGTAAGGGCAGGCTCCCTGGCCGGCTGTGACCGGACCATGAACCCGCCCAACCACGTTGGTGGCCGCCATTCGCGCATTCGCGCCCACCATTCGCGGACGGCATGCGCCCGCCACCCGAACACCGTTACCCGCACGTCGTATCATGGCATGGGTCGTGTGGACCCGTCCAGGCCAGTTCCACTACTGCCGGCGTCTGCACGGCCGGCATACGTCCCGACAATGTCGCCAGCTGGAGGATGATGAGCCCCACCACCCCCAGGCGCACCCAGCGCAGCACTGCACACATCTCGATTGCCTCCCTGAATGGAGCTCATCGAGTACTGGGAATTCCCACCGCCAGGCGGTGCACGTGCTTTTCCCAATGAGCAGGCTGGTTTGTGAAGGAACCGTCACGGCCGTGCGGTCGTCAGGGGACTTGTTCGCCAGGGTTTGCCTATATGCGGGGTGTTGCCCCGGTCACTCAGGCAGCGCCCTGGCTCAACAGATGTTATGATGCTGAGTGCGTAGTTTTTTCTTTCATCACGCGCCGGCACTGCAATTTCGTGATGACTTGTCATTCTGTCAGGTCCAGCTATAATCTAGTCAGAATGAAATTCAAGATGCTATTTGGAATCCTGATCGGTTTTGCCTCTGAAGAGGACTGGATCGACTACCGCCTGGAAAACGATCCGCGCTTTCTTGCACGCGTTGCCCAGGTGCGCGCAAGCTACCAGGCGGGTCTGGGGATCAGGATCGAGGATGTGTCATTCGATGACGAGGATCTGCCGAAAGTAGGCTAATGCTTTATGAACGCCGCCACGGTGCCTTCAGTTATCCCAATTGGCTCGAAGCGACGTGTCTCCGACGAAATCCCGGAGGTAGTTGCGCGGATCGTATCTCAACTCCACCCGGAGAAGATCATTCTGTTCGGGTCATATGCCTACGGTACGCCAACACCCGACAGCGATGTCGACCTGCTGATCATCATGGAGACGCAGGCCCCGCGAAAAGATCGGTCCTGGGCGGTGTCGCGTTTGCTCATCCCCAGGCCTTTTCCACTCGACATCATTGTCAAGACACCGCAAGAAATCGACCGGGCGCTGGCCGGCCGTGACTTTTTCGTGCAGGAGATAATGGCCCGAGGACAGGTGCTGTATGAGCGACCCCAGTGATCCACTTGCGTGGGTAGCCCGGGCTGAAGAAGATTATGCAATGGCTCGCTCGGCCCTACGTCGCAAGCATCCACTCGCATATAGCGCCTGTTTTCATGCGCAACAGTGTGCGGAAAAATACCTGAAGGCATTGCTGGTTGAACAGGCGTACACATGAGGACGCGCACGAAGCGGTAGATATTGCCAGAGAGGTGCGTCGCTTTGCACGGCATCACCTTGCTGCAAAACAGTAAGGAAACGGACCACCAACATGTCCTACCACGAAACGATCCTCCAACTCGGCCACGATGCCGAGAATCTGGAAATCACCTACCAGCAGGCACTCAAAGCCGGCGAGACCAGCGCGTTTGCCGAAGCCATCGAGGCCGGCTACACCGAAGACACCGACAACCTGCTCTACGCGGCCTGGCACTACCGTCTGGCCTACGCCATGGCCAGCGCCAAACGGCGCGTGGTGGCCTGGCGCTGGGCGATTCCCCTGGCGGTGCTCAACGGGCTGCTGCTCTGGCTGATCTCCGACAACCAGCGTCTCACCATACGGCTGACCAACCC
>JAYRNS010000496.1:0-8524 GCA_041912075.1 Anaerolineae bacterium | reverse complement strand
GTGCGCCAGGTTGACTTCCCCATAGTTCGTTTGCATGACCTGGTCGTTGGCGGCAGCGCGATCATCGGGCGCAGCTTCGGCCGCGGTCGCGTCTTCGTGCCCCATGTCGGGTACGCCAACGGCCGGTTTGACCGGCTGCGACTCCTCCTCGGCCACCAGAACCATGCGCCGGAAGGCTTCGGCCAGTGGCAGGCCGGCCTTTTCGCCCGATTCCTGGGCCCACCGGGTGACCATTTCAGTCGGGTCCCACTCTTCCAGCTGGCTGTGGTGTGCGCGCAGCGCCGCGATCTTGCGCTGAATCGTGTGCGAGACGTCCACGTAAGTGTCCGATTTGCTGCTGTCGGTCACCCATACTTCGCGCACGCGAAACGGCGCATACCCTGCGGCCAGCAGATCGGGGTAAACGAGCGGCATGGCGGCCGTGGGAAATACCGCTTCGAGCGTGGCCGTGGCAACCGCGCGGTGATCGGGGTGGTTGATATAGCTGTTACCGTAGAAAAAGGCGGTGGGATCCCCGCAGACGACGACGTCAGGCTGATACTGCCGTATGACCTTGACCAGGTCTTTGCGCAGATCGAGCGTTGGCTGCACCGTGCCGTCGTCGTAACCCAAAAACACCACGTCCTCGACACCGCAGACGCGGGCGGCTGCGCGCTGCTCGGCCTGACGAATTTCTGCCAGGCGTTCTTTGGTCATGCCTTCCACGTGGCTTCCCGAATTGCCGTTGGTCACCAATACGTAGATGACCTGGGCGCCGGCGTCGCTCCACACCGCCGCGGTGCCAGCAATGCTGAAGTCGGGGTCGTCGGGGTGCGCAAACACCACCAGAGCGCGCTTGGGTATGGGAGGTGCGGTGTTGATATGACTCATGCTGTCGTACGTCCTTTCGCTCGTGGTCTATCGTGAAAAATGATGCGGGCGTCGTGTGGTGGACTGCTCAGAAATCGGCCGGCCGGCCCACGGCCAGCACGTAGACGACGGCCGCCAGATCGGGTGCGGCAAAAAAGCTGGTCACTTCCATGTCGTAGAAGGCACCAATACCGGTACAGCCGACGCCGAGGGCGTGTGCCGCCAGGTAGGTGGCCTGACCACGCATACCGGCCTCGATGTGCACGGTACGGTATGCCCGATCACCACAGCGTTCCACGATAGGACCCAGGTCCGCAACCAGAAAGGCCAGGGCGGCCGCCTTGCGGCAAAAAGCCTGATCCAACGCCAGGTGCGACGCCCATTCGCGCAGGTTGCCGGTGCGAATCGGCTGCAGGCCTTGCTGCTCCGCCAGGTAACGATAGGCACCAGGCGGCACGCCGGCCACGTCATTGACAATCAGGTAGACGTCGAGCGCGGCGCGCGGGCGGCCTACCGGCGCGTCTGTCGGGTAGCGGCTGGTCAATGTCTGTAAGAGCCTGGTAAACGCTGGCCCCGGCAATGTCGCCGGTGCAAAGTGATGGGTGGAGCGGCGTTCGAGGAGTGACTGGCACAACGATACCCCAGGCACGGTTGCGCTGCCCGTGTCTGGCAGCGGCACCAGCCGCGCCGGATCGTCGTACACTGACGCACCGGCCTGGCCCAAGGCACATCCCCGGTGGGTCACCACCGCGGCCCGGTCTTGTTCGAGAGTTGCCAGATGGGCACGCACGATGGCCGTCACCTGCGCCGGCTCGTCGGCTGCTATCACCGGAGCGAATGACAAAGACGTCACCGCGGCACTGGCCAGAGGTGATACGGTGGACGCAGTCGCCTGGATGGCAACGAGTACCTGCACCGCCTCAGCTGCAGGATCAAGCCCCAGCAGCTGTGAAACCGCCGTATCGACAAAATGATGGATGATGGTGGCCCGATAACCCAGGGCCAGGGCCACGAGGGCAACGTTGCCCGCGACGTGACCGGCATCTTGCAGACAGTAACGGTAGGCGCGATCACCGTACTTCCAGGCGCTGCGCCACCAGATGCTCGACACGAGCACCAGCGCGTCGGCCGTCGCGATCGCTGGCAGGTCGCCCGTTGCTTCTACCAGGGTAGGAAGCCAGTCGGTGTCGCGCAGCGTTTCCAGGGCGTGTTCGCTGGCGGCGTAGTGGTAAACGCCGGGGCGCAAGCCGCTGGCACCGCGCACAGCCAGATACAGCTCGCTTGGATAGCGCGCCCCCGCTGACGGCACGGCCCGCAGCGTGAGGGTTGCGCCCGGTACCTCCTGCAGGACCGTGGGTCCATAGGCGTAATAACAGAGCCGCGAGACCGCCTCCAGATTCCAGGCCGCCGGCCGGACCTCCGGGGGAACGGACCCATTTCCCAGTTGGCCGACCACCGTCAACGTCGCTGGAAGGTCACAGTCGATTTGTTCGGTCAAGGCGTGGCGTGGGGCCTGGGGGTAGTGTTTGGCCGATGCGGGCTGCGCACGCCAGTCCACCTGGGGAGGTGCGACGCGCACGCGCGCATCGGTCAACGCGGTGGCCGCATGGTAAGACAGGGTTGGCGGGGTGACCGGTGTTTCGCCGGAACCCGGTTTGGAACCCGTCGTGCCAGGTTGGCGCCGGCGCCAGGGCAGCCAGTCGAAGGGCATACATTTGTCTCCGTCGCCGCAGCGCGTCGTGGATAACCGCTTCCCGCGGTGCGGCTCGATTGTACCATAAAGCCACTTGTGAGGCCAATGGTCCGATGAATTACCGACAGTGCCGGTGCAGGGAGCATGCCCGGTGAAATTGCCCCGTTTTCCGCGCCGATTTTTGCGGAGCAAAAATCGTGCATGACACCGACTATCAGCCCTGCACCGGCACCAGGTCGCGACCAGGGATGTGTTACTTTGCCACGCAATCGTTGTGCAACTATAATGAGGTCGCCAAATCTGGCGAACGACACTGCCATGACAGCTACACGTGTCAACCTACCCAATCCAACCCGTCCATCCATACTGGGCTGGCCGGCGCTGCTGGCTCTGGCGGTTCTGCTGCCCTTTGAACTGGTCAAACCACTGGCCAGCGTTGGCCCTTTGGTGTTTACCAACGTCGAGCTCGTGGCTGTTTTGGCAGTGGTGTTGTGGGTGGTCGATCTGCTGATCGCCCGGCGCGGGCCGGCGTGGCCGCGCTGGTTTTTGCTGCCGGTCGCTGCCTGGGCGCTGGTTCTGTTTATCTCGGCGCTGCTGGCGCCTGTGGTCCAGGACGCGGCGCTCAAGTTTGCGCTGCGGTCCATGGCGGGCGTGGCGGTTGGCCTGGTCGTTGTCGACGTGGTTGCGGTGACGCCGGGACGGCTGCCGGTGCTGATGCTGGCCCTGGTGCTGGGTGGGACCCTAGCCGCGTTGACCGGCTGGCTGGAAGTGTTTGCCCCGGCTCAGAGCAGTGACTGGCTGAGCCAGTTCAAACTGCTGACCACGCGTGTGGCCGGGACGATCCGTGCCAGCGGTACGTTTGGTTATGCCAACATCGCCGCCCAATACTGGGAAGTGATCCTGGTGCTGCTGGTGACGTGGATGACCACCGTGCAGCTGCGTCCAGCCCTGCGTTGGGTGGCGCGGCTGGCACTGGTCGTGCTGGCTGGGGCCCTGGTACTGACCGCCAGTCGTGGCGGGCTGGTCGCAGCCCTGACGGGTCTGGTATTCCTGGCATTGGCGGCGTGGGCCACCGCGCGCGCAGTGGCGCGACAGACCCCGCGGACCGCCAACGGGGGGATGCGCTTGCTGAGGTCTGCCGCGTGGATGGCGGCGACGGCCGCGCTCGTGCTGTTGATCGTGGCCGGCGTTCACCTGGTCGCCAGTCCGACCCAGCAGGCCCGGCTGCGCCGTGAAGTGGAGACCGGTTTTCAACGCGCCGCGTACGACGTACCGGCCCACCTCACACTGGCCGCCGGGGAGCGGGTGCAGGTGCCAGTGGGCATCAGCAATCTGGGTGAGCTGCCCTGGAAGGCAGCAGATCAGGCGCCGGTGCGTTTGAGCTATCACTGGTTGGATGCCAGCGGCACCAGTATCCTGTTCTTTGAGGGTGACCGCACGGCGCTGGCGGCCGATGTGGCACCCGGTGAAAGCCAGCAGGTCAGCGCCTACGTGCTGGCCCCCGCAGCGCCGGGCGAATACGTGCTGGGTTGGGACCTGGTGCAGGACCAGGTGGCCTGGTTTTCCACGCGCGGCGTGCCGCTGGGTCACACGGCAGTCACCGTGGTGGCGGGTGCGGCGGAGGCTCCGCCCGCCCCACCCGTGACGCCGGTCCCGGTGGCACTGCTCGGGCAGGCGCAGGCCACCAGTCCGGTACCGCGCACGGTGTTGTGGCGGGCCGCGTTCCAGATGTGGCGCCAACATCCGCTGCTGGGCGTGGGACCTGACAATTTTCGTTACCTCTGGGGTGACGAGGTCGGTTTGACCGGTTGGCGCGATAGTGCCAGCGGCTCTGTTTTGCACAGCAACAATCTGTATATCGAGATACTCGCCACCCTGGGACTGACGGGTGTGGCGGTGTTGGCCTGGCTGCTGGGCGCGCTGTGGGTTGGCGGCGGGCGCACCTGGCGGCACCTGCTGCGTGCGCCTGGGTCGCGCCTGGTCTGGCTGCTGGGTTTGAGCGCAGCGCTGCTGGTTTTTCTGGTTCATGGTCTGTTCGATTATTTCCTGGAGTTTACACCAACCTACCTGCTGTGGTGGCTGGTCATTGGTTCATATGTAGCAACCGTTTCTCCCCAGGCAGTACCAACCGTGGATGATCGATGATGCGCATTGGCTATGACGTGACAACCCTGGAAGGGGACATGACCGGGGTAGGCTTTTACTCGGCCCGTTTGCTCACGCATCTGCTGCACCGTGAAGATGGCTGGGTCTACGAGCTGCTGAGCAACCGCCGGGCATCGTACCTGCCGGTCGATGCGGCAGCCCGGAGCTGGCGCGTCCACGGACCGTCTGGCCCCTTTATGCCTTTGCGACCACTCTGGATGCAGGCCGTGATGCCGCTCTGGCTGGGGCGGCATCAGCTCGATGCGTGTCACTTCACCAATTCGCTTCTGCCGCTCGCGGCCCCCGGTCGTTTGATCGTCACGATCCATGACATGTCGCTGTTCCTGTTTGCCCGGTATCAGCGACCGCGCACGCAGCTGGTGGTGCGCCCCCTCGTACGACCTTCCGCCCAACGCGCCCAGGCAGTGATCACCGTGAGCCAGAGCGCCAAGGCTGACATTGTGCGCATCCTCGGTGTTCCGCCCTCGCGTGTTCACGTGATCTACGAAGCGGCCGCACCCCATTTCCGTCCACTTGATGACGCCGGCCGTCTGCACGATACGCAAACACGCTACCACCTGCCCGCGCAGTTCCTGCTGTATGCCGGGACCATCGAACCACGCAAGAATCTGGTGCGTGTCGTCGAAGCATTGGCGCAAACGCATCGCCGCGGACACGTCGCGCCCCTGGTGGTGGTGGGACAGTGGGGACCACGTGCCTACCCGGAGCTCAAAGCCACGATCGAACAATTGGGGTTGGCGTCGCACGTGCGATTCCTCGGTTATGTGCCGACGGCCGACCTGGTTGCACTCTACAATCTGGCCACCCTCTTTGTGTTTCCATCCGAATACGAAGGGTTTGGCCTGCCTGTGGTCGAAGCGATGGCCTGCGGTTTACCGGTGGTCACTGCCAATCGTTCGTCGCTGTCCGAGATCGTGGGTGATGGGGGGGTTCGTGTCAACCCCTATGCGGTCGACGAAATTGCGGATGCGATCGTAGGTTTGCTGCGCGACCCCGACCGGTGCAGGAGCCTGCGTCAGCGTGGTCTCCAGCGGGCGGCTGAGTTTTCGTGGCAGCGGGCCGCCGCACAAACAGCTGCCCTCTATCAGCACGTGCTGACCGCTTGACCACTGGATAGGTGAGATGCCATGCGCAGCACCCGCCACCGGTTTCCATATCTACCCCTGGCGTGGCTGTTGTATGGTTTCTTCATTCTGCTGACGCTGTCGACACCCAGTTGGCGCAGCGGTCCATTCACCTGGCTGCCACTCTTCCACGGCAGCCTGGCCGGCCGGCCGGCCATGGTTGGCCCGCTGGCTCTACTTTTGCCGGCGGCCGTCCTCCTGGCTGTTGGTCATTGGGTCCAGGTCATCCGGGACAGCCACGCGGGTTGGCTGCGCACCCTGCGCCAGGCCTGGGGACCGTGGCCGGTTGCCGTCCCCGTGTTGGGTCTCGGCCTTTGGGTACTGGTCCGGCTGCGTCCGGCGCTGGCCCCTGGGGTGGCGCAAATCATTGCCATTGCCGTGTTGTTGTTTTGGGCGAGTTATCTGTGGCTGGCAGCCCGCCCACCACGTCAGGTGTTGCGCGGTTTGGCCGGTCTGTTTGCGATCGTGGTGTTCCTCCAGAGTGTCGTGGGTATCGCCCAGTTCTGGCATCAAAGTTCGGTGGGGCTGGTGGCGCTGGGCGAGCCATCGCTGAACCCGGCGGTTGAAGCTACCAGCGTGGTGGGCCAGCCGGGTGCCCATTTTTTGCGTGCGTATGGTCTGACGGCACATCCCAACGTGTTGGGGGGTATGCTGGCGATCGGTTTGTTGTGGGTGGTGGCGGCAGCGCTGATGACCCCAGCGCGGGTGCGTGCCTGGTGGCTGCTGGTTCTGATTCCGGGCGTGGCTGGTTTGCTGCTGACCTTCTCGCGGGCAGCCTGGATCGGGCTGCTGGTTGGACTCGTTTGGTTGGTGTGGCGCTGGCCGCAGGGGCGACGGTGGTGGCTGGTCATCGCGGCACTGCTGGTGACGGGCACGTTGGCCTTGATCTGGTGGCGGCCGGTGCTGCTGTGGACGCGCTTGTTCGATTGGACGACGCCTTTGGAGGCGCGCTCACTCAACGAGCGCGAGGTTTATTTTGCCCTTGCGCTGGACGTTATTCGGTCTCACCTGTGGGCTGGCGTAGGGAGCGGGTTGTATCTTCATGCCCTGCCCGCCCTGGCAGGGGAAACGGCCGTGCACAACGCGCTCCTGCTCGCCACGGCCGAGCTGGGTCTCGTCGGCGGTGCCTTCTGGTTGTGGCTCAATTGGGCATGGTTGGGCGTGCGTTGGCCGCCGAAACCGCTGCCAGGGGCCGCTGCGTTGGATGCCGCCTACACCGTGTTCCACGCGTCCGTCGCCAGCTGGCTGGCATTGTTTGTGATTGGTCTGTTCGATAACTACACCTGGCTGACGGCGTCCTGGCGCGCAGCCATCATGTTGGGGCTGCTGGCCGGTGCATTGGCGGCGGCGGCCCAGCAGCGTTCAGACACCCGCTGAGAAGGGTCTCATCTCAAGGGAGCGCGCGACGGCAGAAATCCTCGTCCATGAGGGACGTGTGCAGCAGACGTTCCAGCTTGGGATCGTGCACGTTGAGCCGGCGCCGGTCATCCACATACTGCGCGACACCCTCGGCAAAATAGGTGTGGGGATTCGTTTCAGCTTCCAACGAAAACCCATACCCCAGCCCGGCCAATTGGTGAATCCGCTGCCCGATGTCCAGCCAGTGTGCGTTGAATCCGCCGCCGTCTGACAACCATCGTCCCGCGGTGACCCCACCCGTTCCGAGATGATGATCCAGGAGCGTGGCTACCCAGAAAAACAGCGCGGGGCCAAGGATGTCCTGCAGGCTGATCTGTGCAACATGCTGCAGCGGGCGCGTCTCGTCCGCCAACAGACCCACCGTATACTGGCTGGTTTGGGCTGTGACCAGGACGTGACCCGTGGGCAGGCTTACCCACCAGTCGAGCAGGCTGGCGGGCAGGCGGGCGCAGCCGGCCGCCACCAGCCGCGCCGGCGCAAATGGATCAGGGAAATGGCTGGTCAAATGGGCCGGGACGGCGTGCCACAGATCAGGCACGAGGTGAATGTGGTGGGGTAACAGGCGTTGGGCCGCAGCCAGACGTGGGTCTTGGGCTTTGGGTGACATCAGCAGTGTCCGACTCGGCTGTGGAGCTGTACGCAAGAGGGGCACATGGGTGGTGTGCCCCTCTTTTGTTTTGAGTTATGGCAGGCGCAGGACCTGCCCCACTTGCAGGATCGATTGACCGGTCAGCCCGTTGGCTTTGGCCAGGTCCTGCCAGTCGATCTTGTAGCGCACGGCGACACTGTACAATGAATCGCCCGCGCGTACGGTGACCGTTGCCGGTGCCCGGGTGCCGGCAGGTTTGGCCGGCGCTGTGCTGCGCACGCGCAGCACCTGGCCAACCTGCAGGACTGCACGACCGTCGAGGCCATTCATATCGGCCAGGGCTTGCCACGTCAGCCCGTAACGTGGTGCAATCGTGGCCAGCGATTCACCGGCGCGTACCGTGTGTGTGGCTGTGGTGCCAGTGCTGGCGGCATGGGTCGTGGTGCCAGTTCCGCTGGTTTTGGCCGCTGCAGACCCGGTCAGACGCAGCACCTGGCCAACCTGCAGGACGGAACCGCTGTCGAGGCCGTTCATGGCGGCGAGGGTTTGCCACGACAGACCGTAACGCGGCGCAATCGAGGCCAGCGATTCACCGGCACGCACGGTGTGCGTGGTCGGTTTGGTGGCGGGTACGGGTGCGGCGGGCGCTGGCTGTGGTGCGGCTTCGGCCGGTGCCGGTGCAGC
>JAYRNS010000495.1:0-3373 GCA_041912075.1 Anaerolineae bacterium | reverse complement strand
GAAGCCGACTGCAGCTCAGTACCGGGCAGCGTGGGGCGTGTGCTGGCGCGTCCTTGCTGCTGGAAACGGGCGTGGGCCAGCGCCATGGTGGGTGCCAGCTCACGGATACTGATTGGCTTTACCAGATAAGCTTGCACGCCAGCATCGACCGCATCGCGCGTCAAATCCTGTTCACTAAACCCACTGAGCAAAATGATGGGCACGGGCCGCAACTGCATGATCGCGCGTGCCGCCTGCAGCCCATCCATCACCGGCATCTTGATGTCCATCAAGATGAGATCCGGCTTGGTCTGGATAGCCTGACGTACGGCTTCGGCACCGTCGCGCGCCATGGCGACGACCTGGTATCCGAGGTGCTCGACCTGAGAAACCAGGCTGGCTCGCGACTGGCCATCATCATCGGCAATCAACACGCGCAGCGCTTTCATTGTAAATCCCCTGCAAGGCGAAAACCTGCCCGTCGTCTCGACCCAAGGCATCGATGTGCCCCATCTTAACACAGCCCCGCAGGATTACATATGTTGCACGTCATGTCTGGAGGTTCTGTGAATCAACCCTTCCAACCCAGCAGGGCGCGAGCGCAGCGCATCACCAGGGTCTTTTCAGCACCACCCAGCGTGGCGGCATCGCGGTCGAAGAGGTATGGCACGTCACGCAAATCCTGCATGAGCTGGGTAAGTTGAGACGCATTGTCGCGCAGGGCGTTGAGGGCTTCTTCGGGTGAGGTGGGCATGGCACTCGGTTCCAGCATGGCCACTTTGAGTGCACGACCGACCGAGGTTAGCTTGAAGGGGCTGAGGGCGATTTCGGCCTCTTCCAGGGTGACCGGCAGAACCCAATGTTTGTCGTTGGGAATCGCGCGGAAACGACGCCCGGGCACGGCCTTGACCTTGTCCACCATTTCGTTGAACCCGCCACCGCTCAGACTGTAGCGCACGTCGCCGATTTGCAGTTGGATTTCTTCGCCCATCACGATGACTTCTTTCCAGGAAAAGGTCGGTCACACCGGTGCGGTGTCGCGCGTGCAGTATACCGCGCCCGCCGCGATTGGGCAAGCGATGTCGCTCAGGCGCTGGCTCGGCCTTGGGCACTCAAGGCGGCGCGGGTAATGGCCTGTGCCACCACCTCGGCGGCATAGGCGCCAACCAGGTTGATGTGGGCCGGTTGTTCGCCGGTGGCCAGGGCAAAAAGGGTGTCGCCATCCCACATCGTATGTGCCGGGCGAATGGTTTGTGCCACGCCGTCCTGAGCCATCTGGGCCACTTTGTTGATTTCGACTTTGTCGAGCGCGGCGTTGGTGGCGACGACCCCGATGACCGTGTTGCTGAGTGGGCCTCCTCCCGGCGGGAATGCAGCTGCCGTGGCCAGCGCTGTCAGGGCACCCACGAAATGGCCATCGTCGGGATCACGCACACCGGCCAGCACACGCCCGGTCGACGGTTCGACGACATCACCGTATGGATTGACCGCGATGAGCGCTGCGATCACCAGCCCGTTCGCCAGCACCACTGCGGCACTGCCGACACCCGTTTGGGTGGCCTGCGCCATGCCCAGCACTTTGCCTGCGGTGGCGCCGGCCCCAGCCCCCACCCGGCCTTCCACGACCGGTTCCGCATGAGCCAGCTGGCAGGCGTGATAGCCCATCGCTGCATCTGGCCAGGCATCGGCGCGCCCAACGCCCAGGTCGAACAAGACTGCCGCCGGCACAATCGGTACCCGCGCCAACCCAACATCATAACCGATATCGTGTTCGGCGAGATAGCGCACGACGCCGCTGGCCGCGTCCAGCCCGAAAGCCGAGCCACCAGCCAGAACGACCGCGTGGACACGTTCGACCAGATGCATGGGGCGGAGCAGATCAGTTTCCCGCGTGCCCGGCGCACCACCGCGCTGGTCGACACCAGCCACTGCACCAGCTTCACATAACACAACGGTGCAGCCAGTGCAGGCCTCCAGGTCATGGGCATGACCGACACGAAGTCCCGGTACGCGGGTCAAGGTCAGGTTGTGTTCATCCATGGCAGGGTCGTCCTTTGCGGCGCTGGTCATGCAAGACGTGCACGCCGCATTTTACCACAGCAGCGCGTGCGAATCCCAACTCCAGTCCCCTGCCAGCCGCCTGTGGTCCGCGCACGACGTGGGTCTTGTGGCTCGTTCGTGGTACAATGATGCTAATGTCGTCATGGTTCGATAGACGAGAGGAGGCATTTATGGTCCGCATTGTGACCGACACCACCGCAGGTCTCAACGCGTCGGTCGTTCAACGTTATCAAATACCTGTCATACCGCAGATCGTCATGTTTGGCACCACGTCGTATCGCGAGGGTGTCGACCTCGACATCCCCTCCTTCCTCACGCGGCTCAAGGCTGCCCGCGAGCTGCCCAAGACCGCAGCACCGCCCCCAGAGTGGTTTGTCGAGACGTTCAACCGTCTGGTACCGCTGGGTGAGCCAATCCTGTGCATCCACCCTTCGGCCGACGTGAGTGGCACGGTGCGTTCGGCGCTCACCGCTGCCCTGGAGTTTCCCGGCGCCGACATTCGTGTCATCGATACCCGCCTGATTGCCAGCCCTGTGGCAACCCTCGTGGAGCTGGCCGCCCGCTGGGCGGACGATGGCGAGACGGCCGACACGATCGAGCGCCGTCTGCACAGCCTGATGGCACGTGGCCGAATCTACTTTCTGGTGCCCAGCCTGGAGTATCTGATCAAAGGGGGACGGATTGGTGGTGCCAGTGGTTTGATTGGCACCGTTCTGCAAATCAAGCCGATCCTGACGTTCGTCGGTGGTCACGTCGAGCCATTCGAGCGCGTGCGTACGCAAAAACAAGCCCTCGCTCGCCTGCAGGAGATCGTCATCACACAAATACCACGCGATGGCACCGGTTATTTGACCGTCATGCACGCGGGTGTGGCAGATGCCGGGCAGTCACTGGCCGATAAGCTCGGTGCAGAATTGGGCCTGGCTTCGGTACCGCTGCACGAGGTGCCGCCGGCGGTCATCGTTCATGGTGGACCGGGCATTCTTGGGGCCGGCTTTTTCGTTGGAGAATAGGGTGACAGCCATGCAAATCCGCAAACTCGATACGACACGCAAACAGGACGTTCACCAGTTCATCCGGTTCCCTTTTACGTTGTACCGTGACAGCCCGCTGTGGGTCCCGCCCTTCTGGCCAGAGATGACAGCCGTCATGGATCGTAACAAACATCCGTTCTACGCGCACTCGGCGGCCGACTTTTTCGTGGCTGAAGAAGGCGGCGCAACGTTGGGACGCATCGCCGTGATGGACAACCGCAATTACAACCGGTATCACAACCGTGCGGTCAGTTTCTTTTACTATTTCGACACGATCGACGACGAGGCTGTCGCGCGCG
>JAYRNS010000494.1:0-3839 GCA_041912075.1 Anaerolineae bacterium | reverse complement strand
GTCTACGCTCGCTCGACCATGAGCGGCGGAAATTGTAGGTCACCGCTCCCGCGGTGACGTCATCCTCGTCCACGCAGCAACCTAAGCCGGCGCGACGCCTTCGTTGCTGGGTCGCGCCGCGGATTGGTGCCGGTCCGCGCGTAGGGAGATCGTCACAGCAGGAGCTGTGACCTACGTGTTAGCGCTACGTGTTAGCGCGGTGCCGGCAGGGGGCCTGGCGGCTGCGCGGTTCCCTGGCCGCCAATGCTTCGGCGCCACACCACGTAAACCATTGTGAGCCCCACGACTGCCGCGACCAACCATGCTGTCACCGCTACCGGCGGTGTGCCGGCATGTTTGACGGCAATACCGATCGTGGCCCAGATGATCACCAGCATGTAGGCAATATCTTGCCGCGTCAGGCCGACAATGAGTGTCACGACAGCGGCAATGACGAGCATAATGACCGCCCAAAGCTCGGGGCTAATGCCCCAGCCGCTCCATCCCAGGTAACTGAGCAGCGTCGTGACGTTGGCAATCGTGGCGACCGTGATCCAACCCAGGTAGACGCTGGTCGGGATATCCACGCACCAGCGCTCGACCCGCGACACTGCCACGCGTCCGATGTCGAGACGCAGGTAGGTCAGGATCAGCGACACCAGCAGAACGAGCATGACCAGCAGCGTGGCCGGGAACTGCTGGTAGTGCCACAGGAAAATCCAGGTGGCGTTGGCCAGGGCGCTCACCGCCGGCAGGTAACCCACGCGCAGCAGGCGCGGGTTCTGCCGCTGCGCCGGCAGAGTCTGGTAGATGGCAAAGGCGATCAGACCGATGTAAATGACGCCCCAGATGGCAAAGACGTAACCGGCCGGTACAAAAAAGACCGCGAAGCTGTCCGAGATTTCCGCGGTCGTGATGTTGTTGATGGGTAAAGCATTGGCCAGCAGGTTGACGATGATGGCAACGGCAATCGTCACCGCATTGGTGACCTGTCTGATGATGTTCTTGTCCATATCATTTCTCCGGTTATTTTGATCAGGCCGAAACAATGATCGTTGGACGGTTAACACCCGTCGGCAGTCACGGAGCGTCTACATGGTCAGTCGTGACCACCCAGGTACAGGTTGATCATCTGCTTCCAGTACGGCCAGTCATGCGCCCAGCCGCCCCACACGCGCAGCGCATGCGGGATGCCTTTGTCCCAGAGGATGTGCGAGAAGCGTTCGGTGGCGCCGCGCAGGGGCTCGTTTTCGCTGGTGGTGAGGATGATGTCCAGCGCACGCATCTGGGCCAGGCGTGTCGGGTCGTTCTCACCACGCACGAAGTCCTCGGGGTTGTTGAGGTAGACGTTGTCGTCGTAGTGACCGTTGGTCCAGCTGCGGATCGTATAGAGTCCGTTCATGGCCAACACGCGACCCACCAGGTCGGGATGGCGGAAGGCGAAGTTGACCGCATGGTAGGCACCAAAACTGGCACCCGTTACGATCAGGAATGGATTCGGGTTCCGCCGGGTGAGGGGCAGCACCTCGTGCTCGATGTAGGCATCGTACTGCGTATGCCGGTAGGCGCGGTCACCGGGCCAGCGGTCGCGGGCATACCAGCTTTCGGCATCGACGCTGTCCACGCAGTACACCTGGACGTCCCCGCGGTCGATGAACTGCCCCATGGAGTCCATCATACCGCGGTCTTCCCATTCGAAAAATCGGCCGCGCGAGGTGGGAAATACCAGTACCCGTGCGCCGGCGTGACCAAAGACCAACAGCTCCATGTCGCGCTGAAGATGGGAGCTGTACCAACGGTGGTATTCTCGGTTCAAAACACTATCCCAGGTTATGGATGTACTTCTGCAGGTCGCGCTGATTGATCTTCAGATAACGATCGGATACGATCTCAGCCATCTCGGTTTCGCTGAGCCGGGTACGTAGGATCTCCAGTGCATCCTCCGGTGACTGGCCATAACCGAGCTTCTGTTTGCCGTTCGTCATCTCGAACAGGTACATATAATGAGGGCTGCTAAAACTACTCATGTCCTATGCCTTGACCAGCGTGCCCTGGTAAACCTCGGCGCCACCGGCCGGCCCGCCCAACCCCCGATTCACCTCGGCGTCGTATTTGCCCGCCAGCAGATCACGGTAGAACTGGTAATCGACCCCTTTGACCTTCTCGTCGTCGGGGAACCGGTGATAGTTGTCCTTGCTCATCAGGCTTTTGCCCTCGGCGATCAACTGGTAACCCAGGGCCGAGCCGGGGTACGGTGCATAGAACGAGATCGACGGCAGGACACGCTTCATGGTTTTGAGCATACGCATTGTCTTGAAGGCGTCCTCGTGGGTCTCACCAGGAATACCCAACATGATGTTGGACCAGAACACCGGCGGTTTTTCGCCGCGCGCGGCCAGCTCATCGCCGATGCGATCGACCAGGTCGATGGTGAAGTAGTTGTCTTCTTCGGTGCACTCTTTGTTGAGCAGACGCAGCACGCGGTCGCTGCCCGACTCGAAGCCAATCGAGATCGTACGCCAGTTCGTCTCTTTGACCAGTGCCTCGAAGAGATCGGGCCACTGGCGCACGGTATCCGCCCGCCCGGCCGCCCAATAGGTCCAGCGTTTGGTCTGGCGGGGGTATTTCTCCACCCACTCCTTCAGCCAGCTCGGATTCTGGAAGAACATCGAGTCGTGGATGACGACCGAACCGACCCCGTATTGGCGGTCGAGGTAGTTGAGCTCGTCGATGACCTGGTCGACCGACTTACGACCCATGTTGGCAATGTAGGAGTTTTCGTTGCAGAAGACACACTGCCACGGGCAAACCCGGCTGGTCAGAATCGTCGCCACCGGTCCCGGTCCCCAACCGCACTCCGGTTCCATCGGCCACTTCCACTTCCAGCGGCGCTGCATGCGCCAGCCGCGCGGTTTGGGCCACAGCTCGCGGTCCATCAACGGCCATTCGGTCATCGAGCGGGCACCCTGGCCGGTGAAGACGCGGGGAAACGCCTTGGGATCCTTGACCAGGTCGACGATCACCTTTTCGCCGGCACCGATGCAGATGTGATCAAAGGCGTCGACCGCCTCCATTTCATCGGGCGCAACGGTGGCGTGCATCCCGCCGGCCAGCACCAGGCCGTGCGGGTTGAGCTGTTTGAAGAGCTCGGCCGATTTACGGCCCACGGGGTAGGTGTAGCTGCGCACGTTCATGAGCAGCATGTCGTAGCCAGCCAGCTGCGGCGTCAGCTCCTCCCACGACGTCACGGCGCGCGTCGAAGCCAGGTCGGTCAGGATACCATTCTGGTGCAGGATCGTACGCAGCAGACCCAGGCCGTGGTCCTGCCACTGCTCGTGCGGTCCACCGGGGTTGACGAGGTCGCCCAGGTCACCCAGGTCGAGCCATAGGATGTTGGATGTTTTCTTTTTGCCCCAAGGCATGAACACGGACATGCCATTGTCCTCCAAACGATCATTCGCTGCGTGCGGCGCCACGGCAGGCGCACGCGACGCAGGGGGGAATTATACCGAACTATGGCGGGCGCGTCAACCACGTGAAGGGGGTGGGGGGATGGGGATTAGGGGTGAGTGTGTTTAAGCTCTGATCTCCTCTGTAACAGTTCCAGGCGTTATTGCGTCAATGGTGTTTATCAGCGGAGCCACAAAAACCGATCAAATGAAAGGCCAGGCTGATGATTACCCGTATCTGGCACGGATGGACGACACCCGCCAACGCGAACGCTTACGAGTCGCTGCTCAAGAGCGAGATTTTCGTTGGCATCGAGCAGCGGGCGATCGCTGGCTACCGCGGCATCCAGCTGCTGCGCCGTGAACTGGAGATGGAAGTGGAGTTCGTGACGATCATGTGGTTCGATACGC
>JAYRNS010000493.1:0-1522 GCA_041912075.1 Anaerolineae bacterium | reverse complement strand
GTGTTCCATCCGGTGTTTCGCCCGGTGTTCGACTCGGCCGGCGTGGTCGCGGTTCCACCGGCAGCTGATTGGTGGACGGCTGGCAGCGCACCGACGCCGGTGTGGGTCTACACGCCGAAGGGCGCGGCATCGCTGGCTGCGTCATACGTCAACCAGGTCAACCCTGGCACGTATGACGCCGCGCCACAGGTCGCACCAACGTGGGACGCCAGCACCGGCTGGACGTCTGGTGGTACAGAATGGCTAAAGACGCCATCATTCACATACGATGCGGACCAGTCGCAGGTGCTGCTAGTCCGCTTCTCTGGCGTGTCCGGAAATGGGACGTTTCTTGGGACAAGCCCAGGTGCGCCAGGGGTAAACATCCTTCCCACATTTTTCGGTGGTCGGCTCTATAACAACGGCGAGTATACGTTTATCGGTGGCGGTGCGGTGTCGGCAGGCGTCATGGCCGTGGCCGGGAATCAGGGGTGGCTAGACGGAGTCGCGGATGGTGCGACGATGGCGGCCACCGGATTGCCGTTTTCGTCTGCGCTTGGCATCTTTGCCAATCCGTTTGGCAATGAGCACTCCGTTGGGAGCTTGCAGGCGGCCGCGTATTGGGACACGATAGAGGACGTTTCGACGTGGCTGCCACTGGTTATGGCGGCGGTCGCACTCATCTAACAGGAGAGGTACATGGCATCACAACACATCGAGATCACGGGCAACGAGACACGGCTCGCCGGCGACCTGCGGCGGTTCATCGACCAGCTCCAGGCCGTGCAAAATCAGAGTGCCGAGCTCAAGGCAGTCATGGACCAGGCCGCCAGTGGGTCGGATTGGGTTGGGCTACAGGCGACGTTTGGATTCGACAGCACCGCGGACGCAGAGGCGACGTACAATCTGCTTGGCAGCGTCAACGCCACACTGACAACGGATGCGTTTGTGGCTCAATTCCTGAGCCGGCTGGGGTGAGGCGATGACACGGTGGCTGGAGACCGACACGCTGAGTAACCAGGACATCAGCACAGGCCTGGCCATCGGCGCGTACACCGCGGACGCTGACAGGTTGATCCTGGTGCAATTTTTCGCGGATCAGGTGGCGGGCAACGGCGATTACGTGTTCTATGTCACGCAGCAGATCGGCGGGTCCGGTTCATCGTATCGCCTGATCCCGATCACGACCGCCGCCGCGGCCAGTGGGGTGACGGCCATCGGCGGGCAGTCGGCCATGATCGCGGTGCGGTCGGGTGACGTTGTAACGGTGTACCTGGACGGTCTAGCCGGCGACAACGCCAACCCCGACACGACTGTGCGGTGGTTTGAGTTGGCAGCGTTGCAGCCGACTACGCCAGACCGCAGGGCGGACGTAGCCGCCGATGGCACGGTTGGCATAGATTGGTCAAACGTTGGCAGCCCACCCACCACAGTCAACCTATCCGGCACCACGGTCAAAACCGCAACCGACGTGGAAACCGACACCGCCAACATCCAGGGACGGCTGCCGGCCGCGCTGGTGTCGGGCCGCATGGATGCCAGC
>JAYRNS010000492.1:0-2583 GCA_041912075.1 Anaerolineae bacterium | reverse complement strand
GGCTGTATGACCCAAATCCGCGCCCACCTGGCGGCGCAGGGGCGGTCGCTGCCAGTGTATCATACGGTGGAGATTCTCGATCAGGCGTATCAGATGGCTGCGGCGTAGGGTGGGGCGACCACGCGCTGGCTGGTGGGGCAGGTTATGGGGGAGTAGGGAGTAGGGTGGTGGCTGCTTGTCCAGGCTGGGAATAATAGGATGGATAAGCGATCGTTGCTTGCGCATAGTCAATTCATCTCGCGGCGCAGTAATGTGCTTGCCCGGCGGGGTATGGTTGCCACCAGCCAGCCGCTCGCTGCCCAGGCCGGTCTTGACATCCTCAAACTGGGTGGCAACGCCGCCGATGCGGCTGTCGCTACCGCCGCGATGCTCAGCGTCGTCGAGCCGACCTCTACCGGTATTGGCGGCGACTGTTTTGCCCTCTATTGGGATGCCGCGACCTGCCAGGTGACGGCGCTCAATGGTTCGGGCCGCGCGGCGGCGGCCGCTGCGATCGCTGAGCTGCGGCACCTGGGCTACACGCAAATGCCCACGTTTACCGGCCATGCGGTCAGCGTGCCGGGTACGGTGGCCGGCTGGAGCGATTTGCTGACGCGCCACGGTCGTTTGACACTGCCGGAGGTGCTGGCGCCGGCGGTCTGGACAGCCGAACATGGGTATCCGGTCAGCGAATTGATCGCGGCAGCCTGGCAGAAGGAGGTGCCCAAGCTGCTGCGCCGGCCCGGGTGGGCCAGCGGCGATCTGGACAATGGACCACCGCAGCCCAGCGGCCACGAGCTCCTGATTGACGGTCGAGCGCCGCATGCGGGAGAGATCGTGCGGCTGTCGACCCTGGCCGGCACCCTGCGCGGGATTGCGGCCGAAGGCAGGTCTTTCATTTATACGGGCGAGTTTGCCCGCCGGCTCAGTGCGCACGTCCAGCGTTACGGCGGCTGGCTGACGGCGGACGATCTGGCGGCACACAGCAGCACATGGGAGACCCCGCTCACGGCCACCTACCGCGATGTCACCCTCTACGAGTGCCCGCCCAACGGTCAGGGTTTGGCTGCGATCCTGGCGGTCAACCTGGCTAACGGATTCGACCTGGCGGCACAGCCGGCCGCCGATCGGGCGCATTTGCTGATCGAGTGTATGCGGCTGGCCTTTGCCGACGCCGCACGCTGGGTGGCCGATCCGCAGCACGCGGACTTACCGCTGGACGAGCTCACCAGTCTAACCTACACAAACCGGCGCCGGCGGCTGATCGATTCGCGACGCGCCAATCCCCACGTCTTGTCGGGACTGCCGGCCGGCCGCGACACCGTCTACCTGAGCGTGGTCGACGGCGAGGGCAATGCGTGCAGCTTTATCAACAGCCTGTTCATGGGCACCGGCAGCGGGCTGGTCGTGCCGGGCACCGGCGTGGCTTTACATAATAGGGCTTCGTTGTTTAGCCTTGACCCGGCACACCCCAACGCCCTGGCGCCGTACAAACGCCCTTACCAGACCATCATCCCGGCCCTGACGACGCGTCACGACGAGCTGCACGCCTGTTTTGGAATCATGGGTGGGTTCATGCAGCCGCAGGCGCACTTGCAGGTGCTGAGCCACCTGATCGACGGGGGGCTGTCGCCGCAGGCCGCGCTCGACCAGCCGCGCTGGCAGCTGGCCGATCCGGTGTCGGCGGTAGGTGCGGCCGAGCCGGGCGGTCTGGTGCTGGTCGAAGATGCCTGGGAACCGGCCGTCCTCAAAGCACTGGCCAGGCGCGGTCACCGCTTGCAGACCGTCGGTGGGCTGGCGCGCACCGTGTTCGGCGGCGGGCAAGTGATCCTGCGCGACCCGGAGACTGGTGTGCTCATCGCCGGAAGTGATGGGCGCAAGGATGGGTGTGCGGTGGGATGGTGAGGGAG
Source organism: Anaerolineae bacterium (assembly GCA_041912075.1). Classification (GTDB taxonomy): domain Bacteria; phylum Chloroflexota; class Anaerolineae; order SSC4; family Amarolineaceae; genus SSC4. Next base: position 694 of record JAYRNS010000492.1, on the reverse strand, counting down.
GGAGTAGGGAGTAAGGATTAGGGAGTAGGGGGCTAGCTGCGCGGGTCTTCGGGGATTTCGGAGAGCTGGGCGAGGGCGGCCTGGAGGTCGCGGACGATTTCGGCGGCGAGGATGTCGGGGCCGGGCCTATTGGCCGTATCTTCTAGGGTTTGGTCGTGCAGGACGTTGCAGCAGATCCAGAGGCCCTGCACAATCGCGGCGGAGACGTTGATGGTCATGGGTGATTCATATGGATCCTGCTGGCGCTGCATAGTGCTTGCTTGCCGTTAACCGCCGATGGACTGCCACAAGGCGGTTGCGCCACCGATATCACGCTGCAACCGGAACCAACTCGTATACCCGACTCAGCATCATAGCCGCTGCAATGTCACCATGTTTCAGAGCCACGCGTACGTCGTCCAGCCTCGAGGCATCTTCGAGCGTGAGGTAGGGAGACCACCCATCGTCTTCATAGAGTAGTTCTACGTCAACTTCAGCAACGTAGTGTCCCTCATGAACTAGTTTTGTAATCTGTTTGCGTGTCATTTTTGTCTCCTCAAGAAATCTGCTGACCACTTGGTAGGGTCGGGTCGATAGGCCGTGACCAAGACAGCGGGTGACACGGCGCCTCTTGGAATGCCCCACACGACATGTACAGGTCTTCCTTCAGAATCCAACAGCAGAACGAGCACGCATGGTCCTTTGACGTAATCAG
>JAYRNS010000491.1:0-12460 GCA_041912075.1 Anaerolineae bacterium | reverse complement strand
TACGGGCGTATCCTCGTCACGGCGGCCACACAGCGTAACGTCGCCAACCACACGCCAACACCCTACGACTATCGCCTGCTCAACCAGGTGCTTTGGCAGTTTACCGGACCACAGACCCCGCCCCTACCCGAAATCCCGCCCATGCCGTCAGACGTGGCCGTGGCCAGTCTGCGTCACCAGTCGGCGACTCTGCTGGCACAGCGCGTTTTCTCTACGTGGTTCTTGCACAGCATCAGTGTCTACGATGCGGCCGAACAAGTGATGCGGGCTTACCCAAACACCTCGCCGCCGCTGGATGAGATTCTTCTGCAGCTGGTGGTGACACATTTTGACCAGAACAGTATCACGACGTACCGGCGCCGTTTGCAGATGATGACCGGCTGGCTCGCCCTGGCCGGCGATCTCACAACAGCCGCCCTGACCCGCCACCTTGCCACCAGCCTGCGCGAACCGGCCGACCTGACGCACCCCTTCTTCTTTGAGCTGGCTTTCATCGGCGTGGAACGCGCGATCTACAACCTGCGCGCGGGCTACGATCTGCGCGCGCACCCCGAGTGGCTGTAGGCCCGTTGCACTTCACTACCTCGTGTGGTATACTGGATGCGTGTGGCACCAGTTACCAGTGCCAGCCCCTGTTTGCCCGTTGTCGCGATTGTGTGTTCGCTGCGTGCTCAAAGAGGAGGAAATCAGACACATGAAACGCATTCTCAATTGGGCCTGGCGCGGCCTGTTTCTCGACCCGGACGCGTACCAGGAAATGCGCCAGGACAACAACCCGTTTGTCGAGGGATTGTTCCTCATTGTGGTTGTGGCCGTGATCGTCGCCGTCGCTGGGTTGATCGGCACGTCCATCGAGCGATTGGCCAGCCCCAGTGCCGCCGCCATCCAGGACACGGTTCTTCAGGGATTGAAGAACATGGATTGGTACCAGCAGATGGAGGCCTTCGGCGGATCAACGGCGGTCGACCAGTTCCGCCAGACCTTTGATCTGATCTGGCAAATCGTCGCCAACACCGTCTTCCCTAATCCGGCCGCCGCCGCGCTCAATATCATCCTGCTGCCGCTGACCATCATCATCGGCTGGTTGATTTACGGTGTGGTTGCCCACATCGTGGCCCGCGTCCTTGGTGGTCAGGCCTCGCTCAGTGAAACCCTTGGTACGACTGCGTTGGCCGTGACGCCCCAGCTGTTCAACCTGATGCTGATCTTCCCCAACGTCGTCGTTGGGGGGGTGATTGGTACCTGGACCCTTCTTTGCCGCTACACCGCCCTCAAGACCGCCCACCAGCTGAGTTGGGGACGCGCCTTGACGGCCACGATCCTGCCAGTCGTCATCCTGGGTCTGATCGGCTTCGTGTTGGTTGTGGGCGTGGTGGCATTGCTTGGTAGTACGATTGCTGCCTTTATGGCGAGGGGGTTTGCACAATGACCACCGAACTCAACCAGGCCAGCCTGACCGCACCTTCAGGCAAAACCAACTGGCTGCAAGTCGTGCGCGACATCTTCCTGCTGAAGACACCGGTCTTCGTCTATTTCCGCGACAGCAAGAACGGCTTTCGCACCGCCATCTTCTTGCTGATCATCACAACTCTGATTGCCACCAGCCTGGCATTCGTTTGGGGTGCAGTACGCAATCCGGCCGCCGAGATGGAGTCGATCCTGGATGGCATTCGACAAGGCTTTCAGATGTCGGGCCAGTTCAACCAGGACGTTCCACCAGGGCTGTACGATTACATCCTGCACCAGATCGAAAGCGGGTTCGACATTGCACGCAACATCATGGCTCTCCCCACAACGCTGCCGCAGCCCATTCCGCATCTCCTGGAAGTCCTGGGTGTGTGGCTGTCGACGCCGTTCGCCCGCCTGGGTGCCTGGCTGAGTTACTCGTTGTGGGTGCTGCTCTTTGCCCGGCTGTTTTTGGGTGGCGCGGGCGGTCTGCGCGGTTTCCTGGCCGCAACGGCACTCTACAGCGTGCCCAATATGTTGGGCATTTTGTCACCCCTACCTTGTGTCGGTCCGCTGCTGGCCCTCGTTGGTACCCTCTGGGGCTGGGCGGTATACGCCAAAGGCACAGCCGTTTCCCAGGGCTGGGTGACCGACCAGGTCGGCGCCGACGGTGTCGTGGTGGGTGAGGACGTGCAGTGGAGTCGTGCCATTCTGGCGATAATCCTGCCGGCGGTCGTGCTCATCCTGCTCATCGGTGCACTCGTGGCCACTGGGCTGTTGATAGGCGCGGCAAGTGCCAACCGTTAGCCGTCCGGGGATGGGTTGGCGGCATGCCTGAGCTGTTCACAGTCCGCACACCGCCCGACGCCTGGGAGATGTTCCGCCAGTATCTGCAGCCACTGCACCAGACCGAAGTCATCACGGTGGTCGATGCGTTGGATCGGGTGCTGGCGGAGGATCTCATCGCTCCTCACGATCTCCCGAGTTTCCCACGTTCGACGGTCGATGGCTTTGCGCTGGCCGCTCAGGACACTTACGGCGCGTCGGCCAGCCTGCCGGCGTTGATGACCGTGATCGGCGAAGTACCAATGGGGGAGGCGGCTGCGCTGACGCTGCGGTCTGGCCAATGTGCTATCGTGCACACCGGCGGCATGTTGCCTGGCGATGCCGATGCCGTCGTGATGCTGGAACACAGCGAAATGGTACACACCGGCAGGCGGCTGCCGGCGACCCCTTCACCGCTGGCCTTTCCCTACGACATCGAGGTCCAGCGTGCCGTTGCTGTCGGCCAGAATGTCATCCAGCCGGGGGAAGATGTGCGGCGTGGCGAGCCGATCCTCGCGGCGGGACGCCGCCTGCGTCCACCGGACCTGGGCGGACTGCTCGCCCTGGGCATGACGCGGGTCACTGTCGCCCAACCACCGCGCGTGGCCATCCTGTCGCAAGGCGACGAGGTCGTACCGCCGGACACAACGCCTGGTCCTGGCCAGATTCGCGATATCAACAGCTATACCCTGGCCGCCTTGACCAGGCGTGCCGGTGGGGTACCGCGGTTGTTGGGTATTGCCCCGGATCGTTACGCCGATCTGCAAGCGCTGGCCCGCCAGGGGTTGCAGACCGCCGACGTCCTCGTGATCTCGGCGGGCAGCTCGGTCAGCGTGCGCGACATGACCGCCGAGGTGATTCGTACCCTGGGCGAGCCGGGTGTCCTCGTTCACGGGCTGAGCGTGCGCCCCGGCAAACCCACCATCATGGCCTCGTGCGACGGCAAGCCGGTGTTCGGCCTGCCTGGCAACCCCGTGAGCGCGATGGTGATTTTTGACCTGGTGGTGGCCCCGGCACTGCGTGTCCTGCAGGGAGAAGAGGCACCCCCCCTGCACACCACCCAGGCGCGCCTGGCCCGCCCGCTGGCATCGGTCAGCGGGCGCGAGGATTATGTCCCGGTACGTCTCACCTGGCGCGAAGGCGAACCGTGGGCGGTGCCTATCTTCGGGAAGTCCAATCTGATCTATACCCTGATCCATGCCATCGGACTGGTGAAGATCCCGCTCGACACCACCGGTATCGGCGAGGGCGCGTGGGTGGCCGTGTCTCTCTACGCATAAAACGAACATGACGGCGTTGACTTCCAATCCATCGACCGCACTGCCAAACCAGGCGTCTCTCGATACGGCCATGCCGTTCGGAGCCCGTCTCTTTCCCCAGTTTAATTACCGGCTGGGCCGGCGGCGAGCGCACCGATTGCTGCGCGCCTGCAGCGGCCTGCAGGACCTGATCATCCTCATGCATAACGACCCCGACCCCGATGCCATTGCCAGTGCCTGGGGGATTCAAACCCTCCTATCCGCCGAGGTGGACATCCGTCCACCCATCGTCTACGGCGGTATCATTGGGCGCGCCGAAAACCGTGCGTTGGTCCAGGAGATCCAGGTCGAACTGACCCACGTGGATCGCTTGGATTGGCAGAAGGTCCAAGGGGCAATTCTGGTCGATACCCAGGTACGGGCCACCAACCATGCGCTGCCGGCGGATGTGCCGGCCGTGGCCGTGTTCGACCATCACCAGCGCCTGTCGGTCAGCCAGCACGCGCCTTTTCACGACGTGCGCCCCGAGTACGGTGCTACGTCGACACTGGTCACAGAATACCTGGTGGCAACCAGCCTGTCGCCAGAACCCGCCCTGGCGACCGCCCTGTTCTACGGCATCAAAACCGATACGCGTGGCCTGGCTCGGCGGGCTACCGACTGCGATGCCTGGGCTTACATGATCCTGCTGCCGCTGGTGGACCGCTCGCTGTTGGCCGCGATCGAACAGGCGCGCGTGCCACGCGCCTTTTTCCAGGTGCTCAACGATGCCCTGGCGCGCACCGTACTCTACGACAACGTGGTCCTGGCGAGCCTGGGCGACGTGCAGCGGCCCGACATGGCCGCCGAAATGGCCGACATTCTGTCGCGGCTCGACAACGCCGATTGGGTCATCTGTATGGGACGCTATCGTGCACACGTGGTGTTGGCGGTGCGCACCTCTCTGCCGCAGGCCAATGCGGCACGCCTGGTGCAGCGGGTCGTCGGTGAACTGGGCGGTGCCGGCGGTCACACGCACATGGCCGGTGGCCGGGTCCCCTTGGGTGAGCATCCCGAGCGGCTCGAACAAGAGCTGCGCACCCGTTTTTTGCAGGACCTCGGCGTTGCCCAGGCCGTGGCCCAGCCACTCATTACGTGAAGGAACAACCCGTGGCGCGTCACATCTATCTCGAAGACATCAGCCTGGACGATGCCGTGGCCCGTTGGTGGTCGGCGCTGGCGCGTGCGGCGGCCGACCAGCCGCTGCCTGGCGAATGGGTCGCCATCGATCAGGCGTTGGGACGGGTCACCGCCGAACCGGTATGGGCCGCGGTCTCCTCGCCGCATTACCATGCGGCCGCCATGGACGGTTACGCCGTACGCGCAGCGGCGACCTACGGCACCACCGAAACGGCCCCAAGGCGACTGCGTATACCCGACGAAGCGGTCTACGTCGACACGGGCAACGCGATCCCAACCGGTTTCGATGCCGTGATCATGATCGAGGACGTCCACGAGGTAACTGAGGCGGACGATCAGGCCAGCCCCGGGCCGTCCATCGAAATACTGGCCGCGGTGGCGCCCTGGCAGCACGTGCGACCCATGGGTGAAGACATGGTCACCGGTGAATTGGTGCTGCCGGCCAATCACCGGCTGCGGCCGCAGGACTTGGGTGCTGCGGCCGGCAGTGGGCACAGCCGGCTGTTCGTGCGCCGCCAGCCACGCGTGGCCATCCTGCCCACCGGCAGCGAGCTGGTGCTCCCCGGCAGCCCACTCCAGCCCGGTAACGTGGTCGAATACAACTCCATCGTGCTCGCCGCGATGGCGCAGACCTGGGGCGCCCTGGTGACACGTCTGCCACCGGTGCCCGACGATTATGACCGGATCACCGCCGCGGTCAGCCAGGCCCTGCCGGTTCATGACCTGGTGGTCGTCAATGCCGGATCATCGGCCGGTTCGCACGACTTCGCCGCCGAGGTGCTGCGCGCCCTGGGAGAAGTCCAGGTCCATGGTATCGCCATCCGGCCAGGTCACCCCGTCATCCTGGGTGTCGCGCAGGGCAAGCCGGTGGTCGGCATTCCCGGTTACGCGGCCAGTGCGATCATCACCTTCGACCTGCTGGTCAAACCGCTGCTGGCCCACTGGCAGGGCACCCTGCCGGAGCCACGCCCCACGTTGACTGCCCGGCTGACACATAAGGTCGTGTCGCCGATGGGTGAGGACGAGTTCATGCGTGTCACGGTGGGCCAGGTGGGCGAGCGCATGGTTGCCACGCCGCTGTCGCGTGGGGCGGGGGTCGTCATGTCGCTGGTCAAAGCCGATGGTATCGTGCGTGTGCCGCGTTTCACCGAAGGTTATCACGCCGGTGACGAGGTGACGGTCGAGCTGTGGCGCGACCCGACAGCCATTGCGCGGACGATCGTGGCCATTGGCAGCCACGATTTGACGCTCGACGTGATGGCCGACCAGCTGCGCCGTCAGTATCCGCACCTCGCGCTGGCATCGTCCAACGTCGGTTCGTACGGCGGGCTGCTGGCGCTGGGGCGTGGGGAAGCACACCTGGCCGGCTCGCACCTGCTGGATGAAACGAGCGGCGAGTACAACATCACTTTCATTCGCCGACTGCTGCCAGCGCAGCGGGTGGTGGTGCTGGGTTTCGTTGAGCGCACGCAGGGTTTGATGGTGCCGCGCGGCAACCCACGGCACATCACGTCGCTCCACGACCTGATACGTCCTGACGTGGTGTTCATCAACCGGCAGCGCGGTGCCGGGACACGGGTGCTGCTCGACTACCGGCTGCGCCAGCTGGGCATCGATCCACGCCAGATTCAGGGCTACAAACGGCAGGAGTTCACCCACCTGGCCGTAGCCGCGGCGGTCACCAGCGGTGCGGCTGATTGTGCACTGGGTATCCTGGCCGCCGCGCGTGCGCTGGACCTTGATTTCGTCCCGCTGGATGAGGAACGTTACGACCTGGTGATTCCGCTCGACTTCTACCGCAGCGAACTGCTGCAGCCGCTGCTGGCCGTGATCCGCAGCGACGCCTTCCGCACCACCGTGGAAGGATTGGGCGGCTACCGCACACCACACCTGGGTGAGGTGCTGGCCGAGTTGTAGCCACTACCGCACCATACCATCCATCAAATGCTCCAGCGCCACTGCCGGCTCGTCGCACAAACCGGCATGCACGGGTGAGGGCTGGATGATGGTGCTGCGTGGCGAGACGAGGTAGTAAAAACGCTCGCTTTGGGGGAGTGCGGCGACCGGACCAGCGGTTGCATCACCGGCCGCGACCTGCATAATGTAGTCGAGCTGGCGCTGGACGTCGCTGCGGTCGACCTGGCCCGGCGCCAGGGCCTCGATGCGTGGCCAATCCGGCTCCAGGCGCGCCGCCAGAAACTGGGCAGTTCGGCAGAACAGCACGATTCCCAGGTTGACGCACTCGCCGCGCTCGACCCGCGGCACCAGGCGGATGACCGCATAGTCAAACGAGTGCCGCGCGCGCACGAAGCGCCTCCTCGAGAAATATGCCGGCCGCCGCGTGACGCGCCCGCAGGAACGTGCGGTAGGCCGCGCGCTGGGCTGCGGCGTCTTCCATGCCAGCCTCTGGTACCAGCCAATCCACCGGAATCGCATCAACCACCGCGGCCAGGAGTTCGGGGGTCAGCCGGGCATGCAGTGTCTGCGCGACGTGCGACAGCTGGCTGGCCACCGGCAGCAAGACGTGATCCCGCACCTGCGAAAACGGGCTGCGGCCCTGGTGCGCTACGTCGTTCCACTGGTGATGAAAGTACAGCGCAGCACCATGGTCGATCAGCCAGAGCTGTTTGTGCCACAGCAGCATGTTGGGGTTACGTGCCGTGCGGTCGACGTTGGTGACGTAGGCGTCGAACCAGACGATAGCCGAAGCCAGCATTGGATCCACCTGTTTGCGGTTAGCAGGGACGAAACCCAACGAACCAGGCAGAAAATCGATCCCCAGGTTGGTGCCGCCGCTGGTTTGTATCAAAGACCGGATCTCGAAGTCCGGCTCATTCCGCCCCAGAACAGGATCGAGCGCCACCAGGACGATCTCCGGCACCGGCAGCCCCAGGGCACGCCCAATTTCGCCGGCCAGAAGCTCGGCCACGAGCGCTTTAGGACCCTGGCCCGCCCCGCGGAACTTGAGCACGTACAGGCCATCGTCATCCGCCTCGACGATCGCCGGCAGCGATCCCCCTTCACGCAGCGGGGTCACGTACCGGGTTGCGGTGACCGACCGGATGACAGGAAGTTTGTCACTCATCATACAAAGCTTGTCGCATTCCAGAAATCTTGACGCCCCTGGCGCCTGCGAAAAAAAAAACCGCCATCCAATCCTATGTCGGATGACGGTTTTTTTGGTGTGCCCCTGGTCCGACTCGAACGGACACGCCCAAACGGGCACAGGCCCTCAACCTGCCGTGTATGCCAATTCCACCACAGGGGCAATGTAGGCCGATTATAATCCGAAAGCTCAAAGTTGTCAATCATCGCAGTTCTGGTATACTCAACTTTCATGTGTGAGCAAATGACAAGCAAAGAGGACTTCGTGCATGGTTCGCATCGTCTGTGATTCGAGCAACTCGCTGCCGGACGAGCTCCTGGCCCGGCTTGATATCATCGAAGTACCTGCCCTGGTCAACGTACCAACGCCGCAGGGCACCAAAAGCTACCGCAACAAGGTAGAGCTGTCGATCGAGGATTTTTATCGGATCCTGACCACGTCCGAAAAACTGCCCACGACGTCGCAGCCCAGCCCGCAGGACTTCGCCGATGCCTACCGGCGTGTCGATCCCAGCGATGACATCCTGTGCGTGACCGTCTCGACCAAACTGAGCGGCACCTATGTGTCGGCCGTGGGTGGGGCAGAGTTGGTGCCCGAACGCCGGGTGACGGTGTGGGACGGTCACGGCGCATCCTTCGACAGTGGTTTCCAGGCGATTGTCGCCGCCGAGATGGCCCAACAGGGGCACAACCTGGCCGAAATCATGGCGAAGCTGCCGAGCGTGCGTGAAAACACCTGGACCTTTTTCACCACAGAAAACTTGAAATACCTGGCGGCGAGTGGGCGCGTCCCGCGCCTGCGAGCGACGGTGGGCGATTTGCTGAACGTACGTCCGATCATTCAGTTCGAGCACGAGGGCACGATCGAGCCGGCGGGCCAGATCCGCGGTCGCAAGCGTTCGCTGGATGAGCTGATCAACCGCGTTTACCACCTGGTGGGTGACCGGGCGGTGCGCGTGGCCATTGTGCATGCCAACTGTGCCGAAGAAGCCAGTCGCTTCGCCATCGAAGTGCGCGGGCGTTTGCACGCTGTCGATCTGTCGACCAACGAAATCGGGCCAGTCCTGGCAGCCCTGGCGGGGCCTAGCACCATGGGTCTGGCCGTCTACGCACTGTAGGGATCGACAGGGAGAAGACGATCGTGAAACTTGCGCTGGATGCAATGGGTGGCGATCATGCACCGGCAGTGACCGTCGCCGGCGCGGTCGAGGCGGCGCGTGAGCTAGGCGTCGAAATCATCTTGGTTGGCATCGAAGAGACGGTGCGTCAGGAACTGGCCAAACACAAAACCGACGGGCTGCCCATTACGATCGTCCACGCACCCGAAGTCCTTGACATGACCGACCATGCCGCGGCGGCGGCGCGCAGCAAACGCGACTCCTCCATGGCGGTAGGTACCCGGTTGGTCAAAGAAAGCCAGGCCGATGCGTTTATCACCTGCGGCAATACCGGCGGCGCCCTTGCCACGGGTCTCTTCATTCTTGGCCGCATCCCGGGTATCAAACGCCCAGCACTGACGACGATTTTTCCCAGTGGTGATGGTTTCTGCCTGCTGCTCGACATCGGGGCGAACACCGAGGTAAAAGCGGAGTATCTGCACCAGTTTGCCATCATGGGCAGCATCTATGCCGAGCGCGTCTTCAAGATTGCCCGGCCACGCGTGGCTATTATCTCGAACGGTGAAGAGGAAGGAAAAGGCAATGATCTGGTCAAGGAGACGTATCCCCTCCTGAAAACCGACCCCGGACTCAATTTTGTTGGCAACGTCGAAGGCAAGGATATTGTCGCCGGTATGGCCGACGTCATCGTCACGGACGGGTTCACCGGCAACGTCGTGATCAAGCTGGCCGAGGGATTGGCCAAGTACATGGTCACGGCTGTCGGCCGCAGCATCAAAGCCCATCTGCCGCGTAACCTGGTCATTGGTGCCATCCCCACGATCGCCCTGGCGGCCTGGGGAGCGCGTTCCGCAGCCGATTTTGTAGTGAAGGCGGTTCTGGGCCTGCTGGCGGCGGCGGCGCTGCCCGCCGCGGCACTCGTGCCGGGACTGTTAGGTGTACGTCGCCGGTTGGATTACGCCGAATATGGCGCAGCACCCCTGCTGGGTCTCGATGGCCTGGTCCTCGTGGGACATGGCCGCTCGAACGTCAAAGCGGTGCGCGGTGCCCTGCGCATGGCCAAACAGACGGTCGAAGCGGGCACACTGGATGCGCTGCGCCGTGGCATTGCCGAACGCGACCATCCGGTCGCACAACCTGGTGCTGTGTCAGGTTAACATGCGGACCGATCCCGCCGGCGCACGCATCAGGTACGCTGACAGAATCCAACCTGACCAGGCACGACCGATTATTGAGCAGTAAAAAGATTGACAAGAGATTTGGAAGAAGAAAAGAGGAGATCCAATGATGCCTCCGCTTCGCGAACGTATCAACCATCTGTCGGCTCCCGTGCGCGCCGCGTTGGTGAAGATGCTGTCCAGCGATCTCGATGCCGACCAGCTGAGCCATGCCCCGGACATGCTGGATTGGGAAATTGCTGAAGCTTTGGCCCAGCTCGACAGCGCCGATGAGCCGCGCCCGCGGATTGTCGTCACCGGTATGGGCGCGCTGACACCTGTCGGTTTGACGGTGACCGAGACGTGGCAGTCGCTCGTGGCCGGCAAATCGGGCATCGCCCGGGTGACACAGTTCGACGCCAGCGCCTATCCCTGCCAAATTGGTGGCGAAATCAAGGGGTTCAACCCTCAGGACTACGGCATTGCCGTCAATGAGGCACGCCGTATGGCACGCTGTTCCCAGGTCACCCTGGTCGCCGGTACCCAGGCCGTGGCCGATGCCGGCATCTCGTGGTCGGAAGACGAGATGCCACGCGTCGGTGTTTGTATCGGTACGGGTCTGGGGGGGTTTGACCTGGCGCAGGACGGATTCAAGGATTATTGGCGGACTGGTGTGGCCCGTGTGCGACCCTACGTGGTGACCGGCATTCTGCCCAATATGCCGGCCTTCTACCTGAGCCAGGCGTTTCACTGCAAAGGCCCGCTGTCCACCGTCGTCACCGCCTGTGCGGCTGGGACCCAGGCGATCGGTGAAGCCACCGAGATGATCCGCCGGGGTGCGGCCGACGTCATGCTGGCCGGTGGTGTGGAAGCGTTGATTGGGCATCCCTTCTTTGGAGGGTTCACCGCCCTCCGTGCGATTTCCACGCGCAACGACGAGCCAGAGCGTGCCAGCCGTCCGTTCGATGCCAAACGCGATGGTTTTGTGATCGGCGAGGGGGTTGCCGTCTTCGTGCTCGAACGTCTGGAACACGCCTTGAAACGCGGCGCCCGCATCTACGCCGAGATCCTCGGCCACTCTGCCACCGCCGATGCGTATCACATTGCCGCGCCAGAACCGGAAGGGGCCGGTGCGTCGCGCGCGATGGCGTCTGCCCTGGCTGACGCTGGTCTGAAGCCGCGTGACGTGGACTACATCAACGCACACGGCACCGCCACACCACTGGGCGATCCAGCCGAAACACGCGCCATCAAGCAGGTGTTTGGTGAGCACGCCTATGACGTCGCCATCAGCTCGACGAAGTCGATGATCGGCCACGCGTTTGGGGGGGCCGGGGCCATCGAAGCTTTGGCCTGCGTCAACACTGTCTACCACGACACCATCCATCCGACGATCAACTATGAGTACCCAGACCCGGACTGTGACCTGGACTACGTGCCCAATGTGGCGCGTCACACACCGGTACGCGTGGCCCTGTCCAACTCGTTTGGTCTCGGCGGGCAGAATGCCTGTCTGGTAGTCGGCAAATACACGAACAAGAATCACAACGGAGATCGAGCGCTGCATGCAGATTTACACCAATGAGCCCTACGTCAAACGGCGCGCACGACAGGGCCAATACCTCACCTGGGCATCGATGGCGATTCTGCTCGTGGGTGCGGGTATTTCCTTTTTTGCGCCGCAGTACGTTGCCATCGCCCTGATCTGCCTCCCCATCGGTTTTGTTGGCTCCAACATCGGGTCGGCCTACATGCGGCGTTTCGTCCGCAAGCCACGACCCGATGAGGAGCTGGCGCGCAGCTTGAAGGGGCTCGATGATCGCTTCGAGTATTACGCCTGGCAGCTGCCGGTGGCCAACGTGTTGTTGGGTCCCAGCGGGCTGTATGCGTTTATCGTACGCGACACCGATGGTCAGGTCAATGCCAACGACGGTACCTGGAAGCAGCCGTTTTCGGTCGGGCGTATGTTCACTGTGTTTGCCCGTGAAGGATTGGGCAACCCGACGCGCGACGCGGCGGCTGAGGTGAGCCGCTTGCAGGGTTGGATCCAGCAGAACCAGCCAGAGCTGGTGATCGAGCCCAAACCGGTCGTGGTTTTCACCAACCCGAAGGTGCAGCTCAACCTGAACCACCCCGGTGTTACCGTGGCAGCGCTCGGGCAGCTCAAAGACCTGGTGCGCAAACCGGCCAACGCCAAGGACAAGATACCTGACGCCACGCGCAAACAGCTCAGCCGGCTGTTTGCCGAAGCCGTGGTCGCCAACGGAGGCTCATAACATCAGAACGAGCACGGGCGCGGCGTGCCGATCCGAGCGATGCCGTACCGGGTGTGCTCTGTGAAGCCTGATCAACTGACGAGGCGTGCCGCACC
>JAYRNS010000490.1:0-6793 GCA_041912075.1 Anaerolineae bacterium | reverse complement strand
TACCCCCCACTCCCCCCCCCCCGCCCCAACTGGGACAGAGACTACTCCCCCGACTCTACTCGCTCTGTTTGCCATGGTCCGATCAGCGATTGCGCGAAATGGGTAGGCCCCCACAACCGCAACCCGCCGCGGTACACCAGGCGATCCGCTATAATTGCACGTGAGGAGAAGCATTGGATGCGCAAACGACCGATCCTGGCCTTTATCACGATCCTAATCATTGCGATCGTGGCCGCTGTGATTGCATTGCCCGTCAATCACCCCGCATGGATGACCAACCTCGTATTCTGGCAGCCCGCTTCGACCCGTGATCTGAACGCCAAGCTGGGTCTCGACCTGCGCGGTGGGGTCCAGGTGCTGCTGGCGGCCGATGCCACTGCCGGCGAGGAAGTGACCCGCGACGCCATGGAGGGGGCCAAACGTGTCATCGAGAGTCGTGTCAACGGCCTGGGTGTCTCCGAAGCGCTCATCCAGCTGCAAGGTAACAACCGAATCGTGGTCGAGCTGCCCGGTATTGCCAACACCGATCAGGCAGTCGAAACGATTCAAGGCACCGGTTTGCTTGAGTTTGTCGACACTGGCAGCACCAGCCTGCCCGTAGGCACGATCGTCAACACGACCTTTGGCAGCACGGGCACCGTAACGGGTACGCAGCCGGTCACCGGCACCGTGTACAATACGGTGCTAACCGGTAAAGACCTGCAGTCAGCCCAGGTTGCGTTCGACCAACGTACCAATGCGCCGTTGATTACGTTCAAACTGACCGACGACGGTGCCGCCAAATTTGCTGAGCACACGCGCAACAATGTCGGCAAATTCCTGTCCATTACCATGGACAAGGCCATCATTTCCTCGCCGCGCATCAATTCGGCCATTACGGGTGGGCAGGGTGAGATCACCGGTCAGTTTACACTCGACGAGGCCAAAAATCTGGCGATCCAGATGCAGTACGGTGCACTGCCGGTAGCCCTCAAAGTCGCGGAAAGCCGGGCCGTCGGTCCCACCCTTGGGCAGGATTCGATCCGCGAAAGCTTGATTGCCGGGTTGATCGGCATGTTTGTGGTAATCATCTACATGCTGCTGTACTACCGCCTGCCGGGCGTCGTGGCTGACATTGCACTGCTGATCTACACCGCAATTGTGTTGGCGCTCTTCAAGCTCATCCCGGTGACGCTGACGCTGCCCGGTATCGCCGGGTTTATCTTGAGTGTCGGGATGGCTGTCGATGCCAACGTGTTGATCTTCGAACGAACCAAAGAAGAGCTGCGCCATGGACGGCCGCTGCATTCGGCGGTGGACGCCGGCTTCTCGCGTGCGTGGAATTCGATTCGCGACTCGAACATTTCGACCTTGATCACCTGTGTGATTTTGTTCTGGTTTGGCTCCACCTTTGGCGCAACCATCGTCAAGGGCTTTGCGCTGACGCTGGCGATCGGCGTCCTGGTGAGCCTTTTCACGGCCATCGTCGTGACCCGCACCTTCCTGCATTTCGTGATGGATACAAAACTGGCCCAGAATCACTGGTGGTTTGGAGTTTGACCCATGCTGGATATCGTCGGTAAACGTTACTGGTATTTTGCAATATCGCTGGTGATCATCATCCCCGGGTTGATCTCACTGCTCGTGTGGGGACTCCCCTTGGGTATCGACTTCACGGGTGGCTCGCTGTGGCAGATGCAGTTTCCTGCGGCCCAAGGCCCGATCCAACCGGCCGACGTCAAGCTCCTCTTGACCAATCGCGGTTATACCGATGCCCTGGTGCAGACGTCGACGACTCAGAATCCTGACGATACGATCATCGTGCGCGCCAAACAGATCACCCCCGAAGACAAGACCGCACTCATGACCGAGCTGCAGGCAAAGTACGGCGGGCAGCTGGTCGAGCAGCGTTTTGAATCGGTGGGGCCGGCGGTGGGTCAGGAGGTGGCACAGCGGGCGACGCTGGCGGTGATCGTGGCCGGTGCCGCGATTCTACTGTACATCACATTCGCGTTCCGCCGGGTGCCAAGTCCGTTCCGCTATGGCACAGCGGCCATCATCGCACTTGTGCATGACACGCTCGTGGTGCTGGGTTTGGCCTCGCTGGCCGGTCACTTCCTCGGCTTCGAAGTGGACGCCCTGTTCTTGACCGCACTTCTCACCGTGATCGGCTTCTCAGTCCACGACACCATCGTCGTGTTCGACCGCGTCCGCGAAAACATTGTGCGTTACCGCGGCCAGCGGTTCGAGACGATCGTCAACCGCAGTATCATCGAAACGCTCAGCCGGTCGCTCAATACGCAGCTCACCGTGCTCTTCACCCTGACCGCACTGCTGCTGTTGGGTGGTGCGACGATCCAGTACTTCGTGGCAACACTCCTGATCGGTATCTTGAGCGGCACCTATTCGTCGATCTTCAACGCCGCGCCGATCCTGGTGGTGTGGGAAAACGGCGAAGTCGGCAATTTCTTCCGCCGGCTGTTTGGCCGGCGCTCGACCGCAGCAACGTGATCGGCGCAGCCGGCGTCGCGTGATGCGGTGGTGTCCTGTAACGGAGCGGAGCCTGGCTGCGCTCCGTTTTGTTTTGGCGAAAGTTTTCGACCATGCAAGCCCTGTTCTTTGATGGACGACAGCTGACGGTGCGGCACAATTATCCCGAACCGCAGCCAGGCCCCACGGAGGCGCTGCTGGCGCTGCGCCTGGTGGGTATCTGTGCCACGGATCTGGAAATCCTGCGCGGTTATGCCGGCTTCAGCGGGATTCCCGGTCACGAAGGCGTGGCCACCGTCGTGGCCTGCGCCACCCGCCCGGAGCTGGTTGGACAACGCGTGGTGAGCGAGATCAATGTGAGCTGCGGCCACTGTTCGATGTGCCATGCCGGTTTGACGTCGCACTGTGTCCAGCGGTCGGTAATCGGGATTCGCCAGCACGCCGGTCTGTTTGCTGAGTATATAACTGTGCCAGCCGACCTGCTGCACGTCGTGCCGGACGACGTCAGCGACACACAGGCAGTCTTTGTCGAGCCGCTGGCAGCCGCCTGCCAGATAACGCAGCTGGTATCCATTAGGCCAGCCGATCGCGTGGTCGTTCTGGGTGGTGGACGCCTGGGTCTGCTGGTGGCCCAGGTGCTGCGTTTGACCGGCTGCGACCTCCATGTGCTGGGGCGGCGGGCAGCCTCGTTGGAACGCGCGGCAGGGTTGGGTCTGGCCTGCGGGCTGGTGGATGCGTGGCCGGCCGGTAACCGGGTTGACGTCGTGGTGGAATGCACCGGTCATCCCGCCGGCTTCGAGACGGCGATGCGGCTGGTGCGGCCGCGCGGAACCATTGTGCTCAAGAGCACCTATGCCGGGCCGCTGACCACCGACATGAGCCAGCTGGTGGTCGATGAAATCCGCGTCGTTGGCTCGCGCTGCGGGCCGTTCCCAGCCGCTGTGCGGCTGCTGCAGGCGGGTCTCGTCGATCCCCTGCCGCTGGTCGATGCGACGTTCCCGCTGGTCCAGGGCGTGGAGGCGCTGGCGTACGCAGCGCAGCCTGGGGTGGCGAAGGTGCTGCTAACAATGAAATAGGGGAGCACACAGGTCTCAACGACCTTGTTGTGTGTCGTTCGATGCTGACTGGTCATAGCAGACCGAAAGCGGCAGCTATGCTGCCGCACTCCAAATTGGCAATTCGCGCATTCGCGACCCTATTCGCGGATGGCAGCGGATGGCAGCGGATGGCAGCGGACGGCAAAGGAGAAAGCATGATCGCCTTGATCGATTACGGCGTTGGCAACCTGCGCAGTGTGGCGAAGGCGTTCGAGCACATTGGGGCGCCGGTAGGCGTCGTCAGCGAGCCGGGTGATCTGGCCGCGGCACGGGCCATCGTGCTGCCCGGTGTGGGTGCTTTCGGCGATGCTGCGGCCAATTTTCGCCGCGCCGGCTTTGAGGAACCCCTGCTGACCGCAGTCGCGGAAGGTCTGCCACTTCTGGGAATCTGCGTCGGTCTGCAGCTCCTGTTCGACGAAAGTGAGGAGATGGGGCGCCACCGCGGGTTGGGCATCTTTCCTGGCGTCGTCACCCGCTTCGCCGATGGCATGAGGGTGGCCGCACCGCGGTCGTCGGCGGTCAGCACGCCGGGTGATCCGCGGCTGTCCACGGCGGTGGCCCAGGTCCTCAAGGTGCCGCAAATCGGCTGGAACCAGGTTCATCACGCCGCAACACACCCGCTGCTGGCTGGTGTACCAAGCGGCAGTTATGCCTACTTCGTGCATTCCTACTACTGCGCACCCACCGACCCCAGCCTCGTCATCGCCACCACCGATTACGGGATCGATTTTGCCTCGATTTGTGGCCGCGGGCGGGTGATGGGCATCCAGTTCCACCCGGAAAAGAGCCAGGATGTGGGGCTGCGTATCCTGCGCAATTTTGTGACCATGGTCGAGGCTGGCGCATGAACGCATTTACCATTTTCCCCGCCATCGACCTGCGGCACGGCCGCTGTGTCCGTTTGCGCCAGGGTGATCCCACCGTCGAAACCGTCTTTGGCGACGACCCCGCCGCGGTTGCGCGCGGCTGGGCCGACCAGGGTGCCACCTGGCTGCACGTCGTCAATCTCGACGGTGCTTTGGCCAGCGATCGTCAGGCGCACTCGCCCGACGACCGCGGGGCACTGCCCGTCAACCTGCAGCGCCTGGTCAACATCTGTCTGGCCGTCGACCTGCCGGTACAGTTCGGGGGTGGCCTGCGGTCGATCGACGACGTGGCGTTGGCGCTCGAACTTGGCGCCACGCGCGTGATCCTGGGGACGGCCGCGCTGCTGAACCCCGATCTGGTGACCATCGCGCTGCAGCGCTTTGGTCCCGCGCGCATTGTCGTGGGGATCGATGCTCGCGAGGGTCTGGTGGCAACGCACGGCTGGTTGGCGACGAGCTCGGTGACCGCGCATGAATTGGCCAGACGGATGGCCGGGCTGGGGGTTCAGCACATCGTCTACACCAACATCACGCGGGATGGTACGCTGACCGGCGTCGACGTGGCCGGCACGGCCGCCCTGGCTCGCGACAGCGGTCTGGCTATCATTGCCAGCGGCGGTGTGCGTGATCTCGATGACATCCGCCAGCTGCTGGCCATACGCTGCGACGGCGTGACCGGTGTCATTGCCGGTCAGGCCCTGTACACCGGCATGCTCCACCTGCCGGACGCGCTGGCCCTGGTCCACGACACGTTGGCGGTGAGGTAAACCATGCTGGCAAAACGCATCATTCCCTGTCTGGATGTCAAGGACGGCCGGGTGGTCAAGGGGATCAACTTCCTGGATCTGCGCGATGCCGGCGACCCGGTCGAACAGGCGCAGATCTACGACGCCGAAGGGGCCGACGAGCTGGTGTTTCTCGACATCACGGCGACGCACGAAGGGCGTGACATCCTGCGCCACGTGGTGCGGGCCGTGGCCGATTCGGTGTTCATCCCATTTACGGTGGGCGGCGGTCTTCGTAGTGTGGATGACATGCGGGCCATGCTGCTGGCCGGCGCCGACAAGACTGCGATCAATTCGGCCGCCGTGCGTAACCCGGCACTGATCGGCGAAGGTGCGCGCCGTTTCGGCAGTCAGTGCATCGTGGTGGCCATCGATGCCCGGCGTATACGCACACCCGGCGAACCAGATGACGCGCCACCGCACTGGGAGGTGGTCGTCAATGGTGGCCGGGTGCCGACTGGGATGGATCTGGTGACCTGGGCACGCGAAGTTGAGGCCCGCGGTGCTGGTGAGATCCTGCTGACCTCGATGGACACCGACGGCACCCGCGCCGGCTTCGACCTCGGCATGATCCAGGCTGTGACATCGGTCGTGTCGATCCCGGTGATTGCCTCCGGCGGTGCGGGCGCTCCCGCCCACTTTGCGGCCGCGCTCACGACCGCTGGCGCCGATGCCGCACTGGCCGCGTCGTTGTTTCATTACAAGGAGTTGAGCATTGCCGAACTCAAACAATACCTGGCCGCCCACGGAGTGAGCGTACGATCATGATGGACACGCCGACGAGCTCGATAGAGCCAGTCAATCAATCCCCAACGATCGCCTGGGACGTGCGCGGCCTGGTGCCGGTGGTGGTCCAGGACGCTACGACCGGTGACATGCTCATGCTGGCCTACGCCAACAGCGACGCGCTGCAGCGCACCGTGGACACCGGCGAAGCCTGGTTCTGGAGCCGCAGCCGAGGCGAGCTGTGGCCCAAGGGCGCCACTTCGGGCAACGTGCAGACTGTGGTCGAAATCCGCATCGACTGCGACGGCGACACGCTGCTCTATCGTGTGCTGCCGACCGGGCCGGCCTGCCATACCGGTGCGCGCAGCTGTTTCTACCGCACCCTGTACGTCACACCGTAGCCGCGGGCGATCGTTGAACGGAGATGAACTATGGGACAGGTGATCGATGACCTCTTCGAGGTGATCAAGACCCGCAAAGTCGACGCACCGGCCAACTCGTACACCGCATACCTCTACGCCAAGGGCGAAAACGAGATTCTGAAAAAGATGGGCGAAGAGGTCGTGGAGGTCATCGTGGCGGCCAAAGATGAGGGTAACGAACGCCTCATTTACGAGCTGGCCGACCTGGTGTACCACAGTTTGGTTCTGCTGGCCGTGCGCGACCTGGCGTGGGCCGATGTGGAGACGGAACTGGCGCGACGGGTGGGGGGAGGCGGGAGGACGTGAGGGGTGAGACGTGAGGCGTGAAGGCGTGAGGCGTGAGGCGTGAAGCGTGAAGGCGTGAAGGCGTGAGGCTTGAAGGCGTGAGGCGTGAAATAGTAGCCATGCAGCGGCGCATCAGATAGAGC
>JAYRNS010000489.1:0-13457 GCA_041912075.1 Anaerolineae bacterium | reverse complement strand
GTGTCCACAGGTTCCATACGGTAGGCAGGCGTCGTCAGCTCCAACACCACCTGGGCAGCTGTGGCCTCGAGAACGCGCAAGCCGGCCGGCTCGGATCCCTGGGCGAGGGCGGGCGATTCGACCTGATGTGAGGTAAGCGAAGATACCGGCGCGGCACTGCTGAGGGTCGGCCACAGTAAGGCTAGAACGAGCGCAAGACTAGATAATAATTTCATGGTAGGATGCCTCCACGCGGATGAATGGATGGCTTCCTTCCCATTTCCCCCCGGAAACTCGGTGAACTATATCACAGCGTTTTAACCTTGTCAACCAGGGTAGGTGCCAAGGTGCCAGAGCAGCCATGCCAGCGGCGATACAGGTACCGCCGCAAAGGACGCACAGAACACAAAGGGAGAATCCTCTGTGCGCTGTGCGCCCTTTGTGGAAAAATGTTAGGGTTGCCAGCCGTAGTCGTTGGCCGTGGCCGTGATGTCAAGCACGTTGATCGCGCCGTCGTTGTTCACATCATACCGTTTGGCATAACCGGTCTGGCCTGTCCCCAGACCGAAGCGTCCGGCCACGAGCTGCACATCGACCACGCTGACGCGACTGTCACAGTTGATGTCGGTCGCGCGGCACAACGCGACCAGCACGGTAGCCGGGTCGCCGAACAGGTTGAAGGTGTGCAGCAGATCCTGGTAGTAGTTCGGCATGGCCGTGTGCAGATAGACCTTGGCGGCCAGAACAGCTTCACCGGCAATGCGCTGGTTGTTGATGGTCAGGCTTTGCAGGAAACCACGGTGCAGATAGTCGTGCCCGGTGGCGATCCCTAACCCCGATGGCGCAAAGTGGGCGATGACGCCGCCGCCGCTGTGTGTCAGGAATTTCTCGGCCATGCTTGGACGGTTGGGATAGTCGAAATAACCATCCAGGCAGTCCAAAGAGATCAAGTAGGGCAGGCGTATGCCGTTGGTCAGGGTGGGAGTATCGTTGTTGTGCCAGAACTGATCCCACGTCTGGCTGCCCCAATAGTCGAGGAACGCGTGGCCAATGTATTGGGCGATGGTAACACCCTGACTCCACTTCGTACGAATGGCGGTGCGCGCCGTCTCCAGGGTTCCGTAGTAGGGATCTTGCGGATTGACCATCGTCGGGCTGTAGTAAACCTTGCGCACGTCCCAGTTGCCGCCGCTGAAATACTGGCTGACGATGGCTTCGGCCGTCGCGTGGAAATTTCCCGCCGAGTCTGGATCATCGGCCACGACCAGGGTATCGTTTTGCCAGGCGCCGCGTTCGGGGTTCATTTCGTAGTTGATGATCTTGTTGACGACCGTCGTCACCGCACTGGCACTGGTGACTGGGAAACGTCCGCCATAGATGTCAGGCAGGCTGTCGTCGCCGCTGATGGCAACAAAATAGTTGTCATCAGCCGATTCGCCCTGGTACGGATCGATCGGGTAATAGTAGGTCGGGATGTAGGTTGGCTGCACGGGACCATAGAGGCTGGGGTTGTAACCGTGCGGATTGAATGTCCCACCGCCCACGAGTAGCAGGAAAGCCGGCGCCGGTGCCGTCCATGTCGTATACGCATAGGACGTCAGATTGCGGATGGCAACCGGGTCGACGATGCCGGCGTTGAATTGGTCGTACACCCAATTGATGTTGACCAACAGCGTGCTGTAACCCTGGGTGGCGCGATAATTCAACAGCGGCTGCACGGCATTCATGAAGCTGGGATGAGCGATGACCAGATAATCGACGCGCAGCGATGGACTACGCAGGTTGATGAGCGGAGCCGTGTACACCGACAAGCTGTAAGGCACCCGCACCGCACTGCTGCCAGCGGCAAAATAGCGCTTGTCAGGCGTGGTCGTCTCTTGCACGGTAAACGTATTACCACTCAACGTGCCGCCGGTCAGCTGGACGGGGAGCAATGGATCCGTTATGTCGAGCACCAGCGTGTTGAGGGAATTGAAACCCTGCAAGACAAAACGCCAGAGGCCGGGCACTTCTTTGCTGAATGCCAGCTCCTGGTTGTCGGCCACGTACGTCCGGTAATACTGGGCTTCGACCCACTTGAAGTAGGTCCAATCGACCAACAGATTTGGTGGACGTCCTACGTCGGAGTTGATCGTTTGCACACGCAGCTGGTTGGTACCGCTGATCAGGCTGGTCTGGTTGACCGTGCCGGTAAAATCCCGCAGCACGCGGCCATCCCAGAATGAATCCACGAAAGCAGTTGGTGAGCCGTTGAGATACAGCCGGTTGTGGTGATCTGGGTTGTACTCAGTCCAGCTGTACCGTGCACCGAGACGCACGGTCATCGTCACCGGTGCCGACACGGCGGCCACATGAGGCAGGGTGAAAGGGTACGTCCGTTCATCGGTCGGTCCATTGCTCTGCCACTGGTCCCACCACCAGGCGTTGTTGGGCTGCATGTGCTGGCTCCAGCGGTACATGAACTGATCCTGGATGCGCCGGGTCGTGAGGAAGTACGGGGCAATGCTGGCCAGGGTAGGCGTGGCCCGCCGTGCGCCCATGAAAGGGCCCGGTGCTGCGGCATTGAGTTTCAACCAATAAATATTATCGAGGGTGTAATAAGTGAAATCGAGCGCCTGCCCATAGAAGAAAACATATTCGCCCGCATCCAGCGTTCCGTTGCGGTTATTGTCCGCTGCGCCGAGGGCCACGGGGTTGTCGCGGTTGGATAGGGCAAAGTTGGCAATGGTCAGCCCGCCGGGGTCAATACCCAGACCGACGAGAGCTTCGTACGTGATCTTGTAGATGCCAGTTTCGCGCACGGCAATCTTGATGTCACCCGATACGGGGGCAGCCGGCAGGTCTGGCGCGGGGGCTACAGTCCCCCAACTGCGTGCGGCATCGAAATTCAGAATACTGGTAGACAGTGTGCTCTCAAAGTAGGGGTCGGGTCGAGCCGTGGTGGGTATCTGCCCACCCTCGAAAGTGATCGTAATCTCGGCATGCTGCAGCCAGGTCACCTGGCCAAGCACAGGGTTATAGCGGATGGGTGTCATGTCCAGCGATACCACGGTGTAATCGCGCAGCCGGGCTGGTTCACCCAGGCGGATCGCCGTCTCGGGCAGCCACTGATTGCTGCCATAGACCGCAGGATCCATGGCGATCGTCGGGACGACGGTCGCGTGCGTGACGTCCACGTCAGTGTCGATCGTATCGTACTGTGGGGCCGGCACGACCGGCTGCGCAACAGCTAACGTGCTCCACTGTTCGTTGCTGACGTTGAGCACGGCGCTGGCTCCCGGAGGCAGGGCCACCATGACCGAGCGATAGGGCAGCTGCGGCTGTCCAGGTTCGGTGGTCGTTCCAAATTCATCACCGAGTGACAAAACGGTGTACGTCACGCCAGCGTAACTGGTTGTGGTGAGCGAGGGTTGGGTGAGATTGAGATCCAACACCAGGCCCTGGCTGGACGATTCAACAAGCTCCAGGCCACCTTCAGCCGGTACAGCACGACTGGCGGCTGCAGCACCCGGTGTGACCAGGATCAACACAAGGCACCAAACGACAAATCGGCGCAAGTGATCGCGTGACATGGTTCGCCTCCCGGTTTGGCGTCTCCCCAATGATTCGATGCCCGTCCGACGGGCACGATCGCCTGTTTCGGGCAGACGCGGATGGTTTTGACTGTCTGTGCGGCACTAATCTAACCGCAAGTCAAGCGGTTGTCAAATGTGGTGAATACTCACCACCCCCGGTCTTGACAATCAAGATGGGGCTATGCTATAATCCCAAAAGTCTGGCCCCGTCATGTGCCTCGCATACAATACGCGCGCTTGTCAAGGAAGCTTAGTGACCCAACACCTGGAACGTACCTATATTCGACGCCGCGGCGATGTCGCATCGCGTATCATCGAAAGTGAAGCGATCATCGTCAAAATCAAAACTGGCGAGAACTATTCGTTGAACCATGTGGGGGCACTGGTTTGGCAGATGGCGGATGGCGCCCATACTTTGGCCGATATCGTTACGGCGATCGTAGACCGTTACGATATCACAGTTGATCAAGCCCAAGCAGACCTGAGCGAGCTGGTTTCCGAATTGGAACGCGAACAACTTGTGGAGGTTGGCGAGGCCCCACTGTACAGCTAGCGAAGGATTTGTGACGGGCTACGATCTTCGAGTCGACGGTGCTGTCACAGCACAACCGTAGGCACAATTCCAACCATTCAATGCAAGGAGGAATCAAATGACTGCCAAGATGGCGTACGAAGCTCCGAAGCTGATCAAGCATCAGCGGCTCCAGAAGGTTACTCTCGCGACGACACCGCCACCGCTCAATTTCCCCAACGCACTCCCTGGCCAATAAGGCGATGCTCTCTGTCCGGGCAACCGGACAGAGAGAGTTGCACTGTCAGCCGTGGAGCACGGGGGTATGAGATCCTGACCCTTCGCTTGCTGGGGACGTTACCAAGTTCGCCAAACCTAGCTCGGCGGTCTGCTGGCAGGTCAAGCAGCAGAATGCCAGGTGACGTTCGGAACGAGGGTAAGTTCACGGGGCTTCGCCAAGTCACACCGATGTGCTCACGATGCAGACAAACGGGACAGCTGCTTTGCCGCGACTGTCCCGTTTGTTATGCCTGGCACCTGTCTGGCCAGCTCCGGCCGGTCAACCACCGCCTGCTCCTAGGGTTACCCTGACGTCATGCCACCAGTAACACCGTCTGCCGCCGGCTATTTCGACCAGTTGCTCAATTATGCTGCATTCGCCACCGGTTCGGGTGAGACACTACAAATAGGCGAGGTGCCAATCTCACTGGTCGCCGACACACCCGACTTGTGGGCACGACTCTGGCGCCCCCTTACACACCTGCGCCGGACGCTCGATGGTCCGCCGCGCATCCAGATCAAACTGGCTAGCGCCCACGGCCAGCCCCCGCCGTTTCCCTGGCCAGACGCCGCCCAGGCCGGAGGCATGCGCGAGTGGGTGGCAGACGGTTATCGGTTTTCGCAGTATGGTGCAGACCTGGCGGTGGTTGGCCTTGATGCACAGACGGGGCGCGCCGTTGGGTACGTACAGGCAAGTGAACGTTTGCCGGCGGCATTCTTCAGCGGTGTGCTCTTTACGACAATCTACCAGGCACTGCGTTCGTTCGGTTACTTCCTCCTCCACGCCGCCGCATTGAGCTGGCAGGGGGCCGGCATTCTGATGACCGGCCCGTCCGGAGCCGGCAAAACAACCACGATGCTGCAGTGTGTCCGGGCTGGTTTCCAGTTCATCGCCGATGATGCAACGCTCCTGGCTCTGCAGGCCGATGGTCGTGTTCGGGCCGTCAGCACCCTGAACACGATGCACGTGACACCGCAAACGGCTGCCCTGTTCCCCGAGCTGGCGGTAACAACTGCCAACACGCGCCACGGTGACAAAACAACCCTGTTTCTGCCGGAGATCTATCCACAAGCTATGGCGGCGGCCGCGACGGTGGGTTTGCTGGTCGTGCCGTCTCTGCAAGGCCCACGCGATGGTAGTCTGGAGCCCCTGTCAGCGCGCGCGATTCTGGCCGACGCTCTGCCGTCGAGCGTCGATCTCAGCCAGCCCGAAGCGATGACCGCCCATCTTGACCTGCTCTTCCACCTGGTGTCCACCGTGCGCTGCTACCGGCTCCACCTGCCCCCACAGATCGGCGCGGTGCCGGAGTTGATCCGTGCCGAGATCCAGCGCTATGATCTGGTGGGTTGATTGCAGCCCCAGGGGGCCAGTCAGGTCAATGGTTTCATGGTTTCAAGTTGATCCTGGAGTTCGGCAATGCGCACCGTGGCCGCCTCCAGCTCGTGCAGGGTGGGTTTGAGAATATCGTCGGGTTGCAGCGCACCGTAACCCAGCTGGCGCCCCTCGCGCAGAATCCGTTTGAGCAGAAGATACGGCAGACTGGTGAGAACGTTGTACTCCAGTTTCAACTCGCGCGCCAGCCGGGCCAGGCGATCGTACTGCCCGTTGGCCTGCGGCAGTGCCATCTCCAGACGGGTCACGTGATCCTGAAGCGTGATGACCTGCTCGTACCACCGCGCACCAATCTGCGCCATCACCTGGTCCAGCAACTGTTTTACGGTGGCCACGTCGTCGTTCTGAAACAGGTAGGGCAGGGACTCGTGCACACTGCCAAAGGCGATACCGGCCGCCTCGGCCTCTTCGCGCGAGCGTGTGCCCGGAAAGAGGGCCAGCGTGGACAGGATGATCGGTGGGAAGTAGCCGACCAGACCATGACGCTCGATGAAATCCAGGTTGAGCTCCAGGTCCTCAATGGTCGAGTTGGGTTCGAACATGATGAAATCGACCTGCGCGGCCAGGTCGTTGTCCCACAAAATGTGCAGGGCGCGGCTGTTTTCCTCGACCGTCGTCTCCTTGTTGAGCCGTTCCAGACTGCCCTGGCTGCCGCTTTCCAGGCCGGCACCGACGTAACGCAGCCCGGCGGCGCGGAACGCGGCAAAATACTTTTCGCCCTTGACAATCTGGTCGGCCCGGGTCAGGAAGGCAAACGTAAAATCGACGCCGCGACTGCGCAGAGCGGTGGCAATCTCAAGCGCACGTTTGGGCTGGACGAAGAAGTTGTCATCCTGAAACTCGTAGTGACTGGCGCCGTACACCGCGGCCAGCTCCACCATCTCATCCACCACGTTCTCGACACTGCGCCCGCGCCAGCTTTTGCCTGGCGACGCGGCGTAGAAGGTGATGATGCTGCAGAAATTACAGTGAAAAGGGCAGCCGCGACTGCTGATGATCGATGCTTTGAAGCGCGGCCGGTTGTCGATCGGATCGAGAAAGCCGGGATAGGAGCTCAGCGGCGGCAGCAGGTCGCGTGCCGGAAACGGGATCTCATCCAGGGTCTGGATCAAGGGGCGCGCCGGCGTCAGGCGGATGCGGCGGCCGTCGCGATAGCCGATGCCGGTCACGTCAGCCAGATTGCCGCCCGTTTGCTGTGCCTGTATGAGCTCGAGCAGCGTCACTTCGCCTTCCCCGCGCACGACGATGTCGACCTCGGGAAAATCGCGCAGCGATTCGTACGGTGCAAACGTCGGATGATACCCACCCCAAATGATCTGCATACCCGGCCGTGCCGCTTTGATCCGGCGTGAAAGCGCCAGAGCCGTTGGGATCGTTGCCGTCAACAGGGATAGACCGACCGTCTGGTAACCACCATCGACGACGTAGGCGAGGATCTCGTCCATGGGGAGGGGATGGTCTCCCCAATTGGCGTCCAACAAATCGGCACGCTGACCGTGCTGGCGCAGGTAGGCAGCCAGGTAGGCAATACCCAATGGCTGGGTGCCGCGCCACTCACGGTTGTCATAGTCAGGCGGGCTGATGAGCAGCAGATCGGCACCGCTGGGGGCGATGGGGTACATGGGCATTCCTCCAGCTTACAAGGATCGCGCCTGGTCCACCTCGACGGACGCCCCTTGGGGTCTGTCACGACAGGAGGTACCGCGTGTCTCATCAGCGGCGGTGACAAACCGGAAGGGCCTGCCCAATGTGAGATACAGGTCCTGTTTGGCCAGGCGAAGCGAGATTCTAGCACAAGGTGTGCACAGCGTCAAGGGATATACGCGCTGGTGCGCGTTCAATGCACTGGATTTATCCTTTTTTTGCGAACATGTTACACTACTGCCGGCGCGGATCATGGCCGGGGTGACACTGATGCGTTCTCAGCGATCAGGACATCACACACCGGCACCCGGCACGATGGACCCGTTAGAGCCTATCCGAATAACCTGATATTCGCCTCAAAAAGGCGCCCGAGTACCGTTATTCGGATAGGCTCTTATTGGACCGCCAATTACACTGTTCGGAGCAGTTATGCGTATTTTGGTAACAGGCGGAGCGGGCTTTATTGGCTCGCACGTCGTCGATCGTTTGGTCGCGGATGGACACGATGTGATCGTCGTGGATGACCTGAGTACCGGCCGGCGGGCAAACCTCAACCCGGGGATTACCGCGTTTTATGAGCTGGACATCCAGGATGCCGCGGGTATCGAGACCGTATTTGCCACCCACCTACCCGAAGCCGTATCGCACCAGGCCGCCCTGGCCAACGTGCGCGAGTCCATGGAGGAGCCGCTGCGTTACGCCGCCACCAATCTGCTGGGCTCGATCGTGCTGCTCGAAGCGGCGCGCCGCCATTACTGCCAGCACTTCGTTTACGCCTCCACCGGTGGTGCCGTGTATGGCGAGCCGCAGTTTTTGCCCGTGACGGAGGATCATCCCGTCAATCCGCTCGATCCCTACGGCGCCAGCAAACATGCGGTGGAGCATTACCTGTTCTTGTACCGTCACAACTATGGATTGAGCTATACGGTCCTGCGCTACCCCAATGTGTATGGTCCACGGCAGGACCCCTACGGCGAAGCGGGCGTGGTGGCCATCTTTGCGGCCGCCATGTTGGATGGGCGCCCGCTGACGATCAACGGCAGCGGCGAACAGCAGCGCGACTTCCTCTATGTAGGTGACGTGGCCGCGGCCAATGCGCTGGCGGTGACACAGCGTACCTCCGGGATCTATAACCTGGGTACGGGCGTTGGCACGAGCATCAACCAGCTTTTCGGCGACCTGCAGGCGATCACAGGTTACGGCCTGGCGCCGCAGCACGGACCAGCCAAACCGGGCGAAGTCTTCCGCATCTATTCCGATGCCAGCAAGGCACAGGACGCACTGGGGTGGCGCCCGCAGCACACGCTGCGCGCCGGCCTGCAGCAGGTGGTCGATTCATTTGCGCCAGGTCAGCGGCCAGGTTGAGACGGCGCCATGAACGACGCCACGCGACGCATCGCAATCAACGGGTGGTTTTGGGGTCAGGACGCCACCGGCAGCGGCCAGTACGTCCGGCACCTGGTGCAGCAGCTGCCAGCCGTCGATTTCGCCGCGACCTGGCTGCTGATCTGCCCGCAGCCGCTGCCAGACACGGCCCGGCAGGCGCTGCCGCCAGCCTGGCAGGTGCATGTAGCCGCTCCGCCAGCCTGGCTGCCAGGCCATCACCTGGCCAAAGTCTGGTTCGAGCAGGTCTCATTTCCACGGGCGTGTCACGCGCTGGGCGCTGACCTGGCCCACGTGCCGTATTGGGGTTCACCGTGGTGGTCACCCTGCCCGGTCGTTGTGACGATTCATGATCTGATTCCACAACTGCTGCCGGCATACCGCGGCGGATTCCTGCCGCGCGCGTACACCTGGCTGGTTGGCCGCACTGCGCGGCGTGCCGCATCTGTCATCACCGATTCCCGCGCGGCGCAGCACGACATCGTGCAAACCCTTAGCCTACCCGTATCACAAGTACGGGTGGTGTACCTGGCAGCGGACGACAGATATCGACGCGTGGTTGAGACGGGCGAGCTCGTGCGCGTGCGTACCCGCTATGCACTGCCCGCACGTTTTGTGCTCTACATGGGCGGTTTCGATATCCGCAAGAACGTGGCGGGTGTTCTGCGGGCGTTTGCCCTGGCCGTGTCGCGTGGTGCGCTCACCCCTGAGGTAGGGCTGGTCATCGCCGGTCAGCTGCCGGCCAGCGACACGCCGTTTCACCCCGACCCGCGCGCATTGGCGCACGATCTTGGCCTGCACGATCGTGTGGTGTTCACCGGCTGGGTGGCGGAGACCGACAAACCGGCACTCTACAGCCTGGCTGACGTCTTTCTTTTTCCATCCACTTATGAAGGATTTGGACTTCCGGTGTTGGAGGCGTTGGCCTGCGGAGCGCCCGTCGAAGGAGGAGAGCGATGACCCACCAACCTGGCTATCCCAGGGTAGCCCTGGAGTCGACTGTCATCTCGCACGGACTGCCGTACCCAGACAACCTGCGCCTGGCACGGCGTTTGGAGCAGACAGTCCGCACGCACGGCGCCGAACCCGCGACGGTAGCGGTCCTGGGGGGCCAGCTGCGCGCCGGGCTAACCGACCTGGAGCTCCAGCATTTGGCGACAGCACCCAACGTGCGGAAGGTCAGCCGGCGCGATCTGCCGATCGTGGTGGCGCGCGGGTTAGACGGTGCCACGACGGTCGCGTCGACCATGTTCCTGGCCCATCATTTTGGTATCCCAGTTTTCAGCACCGGCGGCATTGGCGGTGTGCATCGCGGCTGGCCCTTCGACGTATCGGCTGACCTGCCCGAGCTGGCACAGACACCTGTCATCGTCGTGTGCAGCGGGGCGAAGGCGATTCTCGACCTGCCGCTCACGCTGGAATGGCTGGAGACGCACGGTGTGCCGGTGGTCGGCTATCAGACGGACGAATTTCCGGCGTTTTACAGCCGCAGCAGTGGGCTGCCGGTCGATGTCTGTGTGGAGGCGCCTGCCGAGGTGGCGGCGCTCTACACGGCGCAACGCCGGCTGGGCCTGCCGGCTGGTTTGCTGGTATGTGTCCCGGTGCCCGCCGAAGCCGAACTGCCGCGTGACGTGGTCGAGCCAGCGATCCAACAGGCGCTGGCGGAGGCCGACCACGCGGCGGTACTCGGCAAGGCGCTGACGCCGTTCCTGCTGGCACGCATCAGTGAACTGACCGGCAAGGCCAGCCTGCGCACCAACCTGGCGCTGCTCGAAAACAATGCCCGCGTCGCCGCACAGATTGCCTTAGCTCTACACAGCGAGGAATCACGGGCCTGATTCAAAAACGCCTGCGGGGCGACCCAAACGCTGGTCGCCCCGCAGGCAAAAAATCAGGGCAGAAGTCCCCCGCTCCTCTGCCCTGATAGTAAGATCCCCGAAGGCATCTTACAGCACGAATTATCTACGAAATCGCACCCAAAGTCAACCCACGGGCATAACAGAAGTATAACAATTCTTAATGTATTCTAAAGAGTGGGCGCGGTCCCTTTACGAGTCAGGGCTGGTTGAGGCAGCTCGACGGCAATCGGCTCATCGGGCAGCTTGGTAAAGACCAGTTCGTCGGCAGTTTCCGGACTGACATCGATGTGAACCACGTCGCCCGTGCGGAACTCGCCGCGCAGGACCAGCTTGCTGAGTGGGCTTTCGACGTAGCGCTGCAGGGCACGGCGCAGCGGTCGTGCGCCAAACTGCGGGTCATAGCCCTTTTCGGCCAGCCAGCGGCGGGCAGCGGAACTCAGGTCGATGCGGATCCCCTGCTCCTGCAGCCGTTCGGCGATATCCTTGATTTGGATATCGACGATTTGCATGACGTGGTCGAGCTTCAAGGCTTCGAAAATGATCACCTCGTCGATGCGGTTGAGGAATTCGGGCCGGAAAGTCTGTTTCAGCCCGCGCTCGATCTGGCTCTGCATCTCCCGCACCTCGGCACTGTCGTCGCCGGCACGCAGAAAGCCGAGGGCACCACCCTTCTTGGCGTAATCGGTACCAATGTTGGAGGTCATGATGATGACCGTGTTGCGGAAATCGACCGTGCGGCCCTGGCCGTCGGTCAACCGGCCGTCGTCCAGGATCTGCAGCAGCGAGTTCCACACCTCAGGGTGGGCCTTTTCGATTTCGTCGAACAGGATCACCCGGTAGGGGCGGCGGCGCACCGCTTCGGTGAGCTGCCCGCCTTCGTCGTAACCCACGTAACCGGGCGGTGCGCCGATGAGGCGGCTCACGGTGTGGGCCTCACGGTATTCGCTCATGTCGATGCGCAGCAGGGCATCTTCGTCGTCGAACATAAAAGCAGCCAGTGCCTTGGCCAGCTCGGTTTTGCCCACACCGCTGCTGCCCAGGAAGATGAACGAGCCGATCGGACGCCGCGGGTCTTTCAGCCCGCTGCGCGCCCGGCGGATGGCATCGGCGATGGCATTGATTGCGGCGTCCTGCCCGACGATGCGCTGGTGCAGCACCTCTTCCATACGCAGAAGCTTCTCGGCCTCTGTCTCCAGCATCTGCGACACGGGGATGCCGGTCCAGCTGGCGATCACCTGGGCAATGTCATCCTCGTTCACGACTTCGTCCAGCCCGGCTTCGGCGCGCCAGGCGGCGCGTTCGACGCTAAACTCCTGTTCGAGCTTCAAGCGCTCGGCTTTGTACGTGGCGGCCAACTCGTAGTCACGCGCCGCCCATGCGGCTTCTTCTTCCATCGTCAGCTTTTGCAGACGACCTTTTTTGTCCTTGATTTCCTGCGGCATCGTATAGAGCGCCACGCGCAACTTGGCCGCGGCCTCGTCGATCAGATCGATGGCCTTATCGGGCATACGGCGATCGGTCACGTAACGGTGCGACAGGCGCGCCGCCGCCACGAGGGCGCGATCGTCGATCGTCACCTTGTGGTGCGCTTCGTAGCGGTCGCGTACCCCGCGCAGGATACGGATCGTATCTTCGATATCGGGCTCTTCGACCCAGACTGGGGCAAAACGGCGTTCCAGGGCGCTGTCCTTTTCGATGTGCTGCCGGTATTCGTCGGGTGTGGTGGCCCCGACACAGCGCAGCTCCCCGCGTGCCAGGGCTGGTTTGAGCATGTTGCTGGCGTCCATCGCCCCCGAAGCCGCGCCGGCACCGACCACGGTATGAATCTCGTCGATGAAGAGCACGATCTCGCCTTCGGCGCGCTGGACTTCCTCGATGGTGGCCTTGAGCCGCTCTTCGAACTCGCCGCGGAAGCGGGTGCCAGCCACCATCGCCCCCAGGTCGAGCGATACGACCCGTTTGCCCATCAGGTTTTCCGGGACTTCGTCGTTGGCAATCTTCTGCGCCAGACCTTCGACGATGGCTGTCTTGCCTACGCCGGCTTCGCCGATCAGCACCGGGTTATTTTTGGTGCGCCGGCTGAGGACCTGGATGACGCGCAGGATCTCGGCGTCCCGTCCGATGACTGGATCGAGCTTATCCTCGCGCGCCAGCTTGGTCAGGTCACGCCCGAATTTTTCCAGGGTGCGGTACTGGGTTTCGGCGGCTGGGCTGGTGATGCGCTGACCGCCCCGGATTTCTTCCACCACCTGTGAGATGCGTTCTTTGGTGATACCGTGTTCTTTGAGAATCCGTGCGGCCGGTGTATTGCGTTCACTGGCGATGGCCAGGAAAAGATGTTCGGTCGAGATGAATTCATCCTTGAGACGGCTTGCCTCTTCGTTGGCCACGTCGATCACCCGCTTGAGGCGCGGGGTGATGAACACCTGCGTCACCGGTGCGGCGTAGGGTGTCGAGGTGAGCTTGGGCGCGGCCTGCAGCACGTCGTCCAGTTTGCCGGCGATGACGTTGACCGGCGTGCCAAGACGTTCAAGGATTTGTGGGACGGTGCCGTTGGGCTGTTCGAGCAGGGCCAGAAACACGTGTTCGGTATCGACCTGCGTGTGCTGGTAACGCTGCAAGATCTCGTAGGCCCGCATGGCCGCGTCTTGGGCTTTATCGGTAAAACGATCGAATCGCATCATGTTCGGATATCCTTACGCTTCTTGTCGTATCACATTCCCAAAGAATTCTCAACTCGTGCCCCTGTTGCTCTGTCAGGCCCGCTACGATCACCATTCCTTACGTATACACCGGTGGAATGGGTACCCAGCATGGCCTCACAGAGCACTATC
>JAYRNS010000488.1:0-9300 GCA_041912075.1 Anaerolineae bacterium | reverse complement strand
GGTACAACAGCAGGTCGTAGACGATCTTCAAACCACCGGCCACTAAGAACGGCGCAGCCATATACCCGGCTGCCAGAAGCAAACCACTCAGCCAGGGCGAGATCGACGCACCGATTGAGCGCGCAATCGCTGCGACACCCGACGCGGCCGAACGCTCGTCGGCGCTGACCACGGCCACGACGTAACATTGTCGCGTGGGCACGTCCATTTGGGAAATGCTGAAGCGCAGCAGAAGGACCGCGATGGCCAGCGGCAGCGTCGGCATGAGCGGGACCAGGCAGATTTGAATGCACCATTACTTGCACGCCGGGCATTTTGCTGTTATGATCTAATCACAAACCTTCTCCCCCCACCGCCAAGACCCCCGCATGCGGCGTGAATGCGATGACCCGTTGCGTCCCGTGTACGTGACCGTGAAGGAGGAGATGCGTGGATCCCACGATCCTATCCCGTTTGCAGTTCGCCCTTACGGCGAGCTTTCACTTCATCTATCCACCGCTGTCGATGGGCATCGGTCTGTTCCTCGTTATCATTGGCCTCATCTACCTGCGCACGCGCGACCCGAAGTGGCGGCAGCTGTCATTCTTCTGGATCAAAATCTACGGCCTCGTGTTTGCCGTTGGCGTCGCCACTGGCATCGTACAGGAGTTCGAGTTTGGCACCAACTGGGCCGACTACTCGCGCTTCGTGGGCAACATCTTTGGCAGCCTGCTGGCCGCCGAAGGGGTCTTTGCCTTTTTCCTCGAAGGTGGTTTTCTCGGTCTGATGCTCTTTGGCGGCAACCGCCTGGGTCCCCGCTTGTGGGTCCTGGCGACCTTCCTCGTGGCATTTGGCGCCCACTTCAGCGCCCTGTGGATCATCATGGCCAACTCATGGATGCAAACTCCTGCCGGTTACACGGTCCAGCAGACGGCCATCGGCCAACAGGCTTTCATGACCAGTTTTGCCGAAGTTGTGTTTACGCCATCCTTCATTCCACGGATCCTCCATACCTGGGTGGCTTCGTGGCTGAACGGCGCCGCGCTGATGCTCAGCGTCAGCGCCTGGTACCTGCTCAAGAACCGCTTCGTCATACAGTCGCAGGCCTTGATCAAGGTCGTGCTGCCCTTTTTTGTCGTTCTCAGCATTCTGCAGGTCACCTTTTTTGGCGCCGAACAGGCCGTGGCCGTCACCGACAACCAACCCAGCAAACTGGCCGCCATGGAGGGGGTGTGGCAGGACCAATCCTGCGCACCCATGTACATCGTGGGCTGGGTCGACGTGCCGAACCAGACCACATACGGAATCAAGATCCCCTGTTTGTTGAGTTTCCTCGCGTATGGAGACTTCAACGCCACGGTCCAGGGGCTGACCTCGTTCCCCCAGGAGACCTGGCCGCCGATCAACCTGACGTTCCAGGTCTACCATTTTATGATCCTGCTGGGTGGGTCGTTCGTGGCCATCGGTTTGCTGGCCACGCTCATGGTCTTGTGGAAGCAACGCATCTGGCACAGCCGGCTGGCACTGTGGCTGCTGGTGCTGAGCGTCTTCCTGGCCGAGTTTGCCACCCTGGCCGGCTGGTGGACGGCTGAATTTGGCCGCCAGCCGTGGATCGTCTGGCAGCTCCTGGCAACGGCCGATGCCGTGTCACCCAACCTGGCTACCTACCAGGTGTTTATGTCTGTTGGCATGTTCATCGTTCTGTATGCCATTCTGTTCATTCTGTTTCTTTATCTGCTCAACGAGAAGATCCAGCATGGACCGGAATCGTTAGCTGACCTGGAGGAAGTGCCGGTGACCTCCCTGCCTGACACGTTCCGTGAGATTTTCCGCCGCCGTCCGTCGCGCGCATGATGAGGTGATGTTATGTGGCTCAATGTCGTCTGGTACATTCTGTTTGTCGTCATCATCGCCGGCTACCTTATCATGGATGGCTTCGACCTGGGTGTCGGCATTCTCCATTTGTTCCTGGCCAAAAACGACGCGGAACGCCGCGTGATGCTCAACAGCATCGGCCCCGTCTGGGACGGTAACGAGGTCTGGCTCGTATTGGGCGGCGGCGTCTTGTTTGCGGCTTTCCCATTCGTGTATGCCTCGCTTTTTTCGGGTTTCTATATGGCGATGATGCTCGTGCTGCTCGTGCTCATCCTGCGCACCGTGGCCATCGAGTTTCGCAGCAAGCGCCCGTCCACCCGCTGGCGCCGCACCTGGGATGTTGTTTTTGCCCTGTCTTCCCTGGGTATCGCCCTGCTCCTGGGCGTGGCCTTTGGCAACATCATGAGCGGTGTGCTGCTCGATGCCGCGGGTAACATCGGCGGCACGCTGCTCGATCTGCTCCATCCCTACGCGCTGTTGATCGGCGTCACGACGGTATTCATGTTGGCAACCCATGGTGCCATCTATCTGAGCATGAAGGCCGACGACGTGCTGCTGCAGCGGGCCAAACGCGCCGTGCCGCGTCTGATGATCGTCTTCTTTGTGCTGAACACACTCGTCGTGGCGATGACCCTGCTGCTCCACGAGCGCATCGCCGACCGCTACCTGCAGCAGCCGTGGCTGGTGATCTTCCCGGCGCTCGCCCTTTTGGCGGTGATCGTCGCCTGGCTGATGGTGGGTCGCGGACGTTACTTCCTGGCCTTCGTATTGTCAGCGGCTATGATCGCCGGTTTGCTCTTTTCGGCTGCCATTGGGCTCTATCCCAACCTGTTGATCTCGACTATCGACCCGGCCTACAACCTGACGATCTTTAACGCAGCCTCCGCACCGAACACGCTGACCGTGATGCTCATTATTGCGTTGATTGGGATGCCGTTTGTTCTGCTCTACACCGCCGGCGTCTATTATATCTTCCGCGGTCGTGTACAGCTGGGTCCGGAGAGTTATTGAAGTGAGGGGGGGAGCATTGTCTGTTGTCTGCATTTCTGCTCACCACCAAACTGAACAGCCCGCAGCTGCGGCATAATCTGGTGCCGCGTGCGCACATTGCCCAAAGCCTGAACACCCATCTGGCCCAACGCGACGGTTTTGCGCGGCAGTTGACACTGGTCTCGGCATCGGCCGGTTTTGGCAAAACGACGCTTGTGGCCGAATGGCTGCGTCACGTACCGCAGCCGGTGACCTGGCTGACGCTTGACGAACACGATAACGACCCGGCGCGCTTTCTGGCTTATCTGTTGGCCGCACTGCAGCACATCGATGCTCGCATTGGACAATCAGCTCAGGCCCTGCTGGCCGCACCCCAGCCACCCACACCTGACAGTGTGCTGGCCTCCGTGATCAACGAGATCGTCCAGGTGGCCAGGCCATTCTTTCTCGTGCTCGACGATTATCACAAGATCCAAAACCGCAGCATTCACGAGCAACTCAGCTACATCCTCGAACACCAACCATCTACCCTGCACCTGGTGATCATCACGCGCGAGGATCCGCTGCTTCCGATTTCACGGTTACGCGCACGCAACCAGCTGGTGGAGCTGCGTCAGGCCGATTTGCGTTTTGGGGCCAGTGAGATCGCTGAGTTCTTTCGCCGGACGGTCGGTCTGGACCTGCCGCCAGCGGTCGTCGCCATGCTGGAGGACCGCACCGAGGGATGGGTGGCTGGCTTGCAGTTGGCTGCACTTTCGCTGCATCACCAGACAGACGTGGAAGATTTCGTGCGATCTCTGGCCGGCAGCAACCGTTACATCCTCGATTATCTTTTCGACGAAGTGCTGAGCCAGCAGACAGCAGAGGTCCAGGCGTTCCTCCTCGCCACATCAATCCTGGACCGGCTGAGCGGCTCCCTGTGCGATGCGGTGACGCAGCACAGTGGCAGTGCTGAACTGCTGCAAACGCTGGAATCGGCCAACCTGTTTCTCATTCCGCTGGACAGCACGCGTACCTGGTATCGTTATCACCACCTGTTTGCGGAGCTGCTGCGCCATCGCCTGCGCTTGACAGGGGGTTCCACCACGGTCGAGCTGCACGCACGCGCCAGCCAGTGGTTCGAAGCCGAGAATCAGCCGTTCGATGCCCTCCAGCACGCACTGGCAGGGCGAGCTTGGGCACGCGCGGCCGGACTCGTCGGCCAGCTGGCCACGATGATGCTGCGTCAGGGACAGGTGACCACTCTGCTGGGCTGGCTGCAGGCCCTGCCGGCCGATCTGGTACAGACTCGCCCGGCGCTGTGTTTTGCCATGGCGTGGACGCTCCTGCTCACCGGCCAGTTCAACCAGGCCGAGCGCTATCTGACCTGCGCGGCCAAACTGGCGGAGGACGATGCGCAGGCACGTGGTGACCTGCTGGTGGCACAGGCCTATCTGGCGCGTGCGCGCGGCGAACACGAACAGGCTATTTCGTATGCCCAGGAGGCCTTGCAGGTGCTGCCGACCACCGACGCCATGGCACGCGGCATGGTCGCCCTGAGCCTGGGCATGGCCCAGGCTGCGCGCGGCCACCTGGCCGAGGCCGAAAGTGCCTTGAACGAAGCCTATGCCGCCGCCCAGGCAAACCAAAACCACTACGGCGCGCTGACGGCGCTCAGTCTTCTCGGCAGCATGCAGTTTGCCTATGGCCATCTCCACCAGGCGGCTGAGATATGTCGCCAGGTGCTCAGTGCCGGTCACCAGCTGCCGCCCACAGCCATGGCGCATGCGGTGATGGGTGCCCTGCACTACGAGTGGAACAACCTGCACGCCGCCGCCGATCACCTGACGCACGGCGTTGAACTGTGCCAGGTCAGCGGCAATGCAGACGTCATGATCGACTGTCTGGTCTCCCTGGCACGTGTCCAGGTGACACAGCGCCGCTACACCGCCGCCCGCGCCTCCCTCGAACGGGCGCAAGACCTGGTGGATCAAAAAAATGTTGCGCCCATGATGCCGGGTAAGGTCGCCGCCGGCTGGGCGAACCTGGCCCTGGCCGAAGGCGACATCGCAAGTGCTCATTTCTGGGCGTCACGCACGACTAGCTCATCCGGCCTGTCACTCATCCACGCCCGGGATCAGCTCGTCCCGGTCTACCTGCTTGTAGCCCAGGGTGAGTACGCCCAGGCGGCCGCCGCCCTGGAACGGTTGTGGGAATGGACGACCCGCACCGGTCTGGTTTATGTGCGCACGGACGTACGCGTCCTACAAGCGCTGACCGCACCCTCCCGCACAGCCGCCATGCTCTTTCTGCACGAAGCGCTGGCCCTCGCCGAGCCAGAAGGTTACGTTCGCACCTTCGTTGACAAGGATGCCGCGTTGGTCAAGCTGCTGCGCACCCTGCCCCCATCAGACCCGTTCTCTCATTATGTAAATATTCTGCTGGCAGCCTGTGCCACGGGCAGCGACCGGGCCAGGGATCTGCCGGCCGATGCACCCATCCCAGCGGTGCACACGGTGGCGAGCGCGCTGGCCGAGCCACTCACGGGCCGCGAGCTCGAAATCCTGAAGCTGCTGGCCGACGGTTCAAGCAACGAACAGATCGGAGACCAGCTGTTCATCACGGTTGGCACGGTCAAAACCCACCTGCACCGTATCTACGGCAAACTCGATGTACAAAACCGCACCCAGGCCGTTGCCCGCGCCCGCACTTTACACCTGCTTTGATGGCAACTACTTTGCTCTTGGTCCCGCAAGCGGACGGTCATTCGCGCATTTGCGCGCACCATTCGCAGACGGCCGGCCCCGGCACCCGCCACTGCAACTGTCACCAACGCTTTGACACCACCCACAACACCTGTTATGATGAAATCAAGTTTCTCGATGAAGCTGCAAATGAACAGATTTGGAGGCCAAGATGGGCCACCTTGCCAACCCTGACCGCACCTACCGCCTGCTCCAGCAGCGGCTCGACCGCAATGTGACCGGCGCCCCCGACTCGCCGGCCCTGATGCAGATTTTGCACCTGCTCTTCTCTCCGGACGAAGCCGACATCGCCCGCCAGATGCCGACCCAGTTCACGTCGCTGACCAGGTTGGCACGCCGGCTCGACATCCCGGCCGACGAGCTGGGCGACACACTCAGCGGCATGGCCGAACGCGGACTCGTTCTGGACATCGAGCGCAGCGGCAAGCGCTATTTTACGCTCTCGCCAGTTGTCATCGGCTTTTTCGAATACACCTTTATGCGTACGCGTGATAACCTGCCGGTGGCCGAGCTGGCGCGTCTCTTCGAGGAGTACATGTTTCAGGACGACCGCTTCGCACGCGCCGTCTTCGCCAGCCCGACCCAGATCGGCCGCTCACTGGTGCGCGAGGAAGCCCTGCCCGATGGCGATTCGGTCGAGATCCTGGATTGGGAACGCGCCAGTCACATCGTCGAATCGGCCACACGCATTGGCGTCTCGTTATGCGCCTGCCGTCATCACCACACCCACCTCGACAATGCCTGCGACCGCCCACTGCGCACATGTATGAGCTTCAACTATGGGGCCGACATCCTGATCCGCAACGGTATTGCCGATCCCATCACCACCGATGAAGCCATCGACCTCCTGGGGGAATGCAAAGCCGCCGGGCTGGCCCAAACCGCCGACAACGTCCAGCACAACGTCAGCTACATCTGCAACTGCTGCGGCTGCTGCTGCGGAATGATGAACGCCATCCGCACGTTCGACATCCGCAATGCCATCGTCACGTCCAACTGGCTCAGCGAGATCGACCTGGGTCACTGCAACGGCTGCGGCCGCTGCGCCAAGGCCTGCCCGGTGCAGGCAATCGACGTCGTTATCGGTGAGCCGGTGGGGCGCAAACACCCGCGCTGGGCCGTGCGCGATGCCGACTTGTGCCTGGGGTGCGGTGTCTGTGAGTCGGTATGCAAACACGACGCCCTGCACATGGTCCCGCGTGCACAGCGCGTGGTCACCCCGGAAACAACCTTCGACCGCATGGTGGCGATGGCCATCGAGCGTGGCAAACTGGGCGATTTGATCCTGGACAATGCCGAGGGCATGGGCTTCGCCGCCCTGGGCCGGGTGCTGCAGGTGCTGGAAAAGCTGCCGCCGGTCAAGTCCGCACTGGCGGTGAAACCGCTGAAGTCGGTGTTTTTGAATGCCGTCGTTGGCGGGGTCAAGACGACGGCCGGTCCGTCGCAACACATCACGAACTGAGAGGGAACAGTCGATGTTCCAGGGTAACCGCGTACGTCTGCGCGCCATCGAACGCGATGATTTGCCGCGCCTATGGGCCTTCAACAACGACGTCGAGGTCGAGCTGGCCGGCGGCGGTGACCCGCCCATGCCGCAGTCGCTGGCCCGCCTGGAAGCCGAATTCGATCAGGATGCGGCCAAGGGCGGGCGTGATGGGACGTCGTATGCCATCGAAGTGGATAGCCAGTTCATCGGACAGTGTGCCTTGTTCAATTTCAACGGGCCGGCGCGCACCGCCGAGCTGGGCATCACCATCGGGGACAAGGCGTACTGGGGCCAGGGCTATGGGCGCGAAGCGGTGCACCTCCTGCTCAAAAATGCGTTCGACCATCACAATTTCCGCAAGGTTTGGCTGCATGTGCATGCCAGCAACACCCGTGCGATCGGTGCCTACCGGGCCTGCGGCTTTATCGAGGAGGGCCGGCTGCGGATGCATGTCTGGAGTAACGGTCGCTATGAGGACCTGCTTGTGATGGGTGTGTTCCGCGAGGAGTGGCTGGCCCATTCGTCGTCTGGTTGACGTCTGCTCGATTCTTTGTCAGGATCGACGGGGTGTGCTGACGTTAGGAGACACTCCTGCAAACCGAAAAACTGGACGTCCTGCTTTTGTTCATGCAGCGCCACCTGGCTTCGCCTTCGCCACTGGACGATCCGGGTTATCTGGCGGAGCTGCAGCGTATCGTGGCCAATCTGTGAGCTCGGGGAATAATGAGCAGGTATCGAACATTGAATGAACTGTGATGCGAACAGTGGGCGGGTATAGAATCAATTCGTCTCAATGAGGCATAAATCCAGCCCAGTAGGCGGTTGAACAGGAGGTTCACCATGTCGTATCTGATCGTTCATCACACTGTCGAGGACTTTGCCCGGTGGAAGCCCTACTTCGACTCGGACGCGGGCGTGCGTAAGGCCGCCGGGTCACAGGGCGGGCAGCTTTTGCGCAGCGCCGGGAATCCCAACGACGTTACGATCGTCTTTCGCTGGGATAGCCTGGAGCACGCCCAACAGTTCGTCCAGAACCCGGCCCTCGCCGAGATCATGCACCAGGCGGGGGTCGTCGGTCGACCTGACATCGCCTTCCTCGAAGAAGTTGAGCAGGTCGCAGCATAATCCCTCGCCGTAAGGCGCAGCATGGGACACGTATAACACGACAGACTGGGACTGCGGCGAGTGTGACCGGCCGCACTCCCAGTCTATTGGTTGAGGTGTACTCAAAACTGGCTAACGGTTATAGCCAATCTGGAACAGCGATCATACGACGTTGTGCTCGCGCACCAGGTCGCCGTCGGCAAAACGGCTATAGCGCAGTTGGTGGATGTCCCGGCTGTGGACGTAGCGGTCGAGGTTCAATTCGGTGAAAGGGTTCGTCGTATGAACGGAACAGCCCTCAAACTGGGTTTCTGGTCAGCCCTATTGGCAGCCGTTACTTTTCTGGTGTTTACCGTCTGTTTTGTAGCCGTTTTCATCGTCAACCCGCCCTTTACCTGGACGGATCTGGCCGGTTATGTCGATTACGTCCAGCACAGCAACCAGACCTTCAAGGTCGTTGCGCAGCTGTCGATGCTGCTGTTTGCCCCGCTGTACGTGATCCTGCTGAACAGTATTCACGAGCTGGCATCGGAGGACAAACAGGTACTATCACGGCTGGCGCTCGTCTTTGGTGCGCTGTTTGCGTTGTTGGTCGGCCTGTTCTACTTTGTCCAGGTCACCGCTGTACGTTGGAACGTCGATCGCGGTACGCTGCAGGGCATCGAGCAATTTATTCAAAGCAAACCCGATGCCGCCCTGGCCGCTGCCAACATGTTAGGTTGGACTTTGTTTTTTGGGTTGTCGTCGTTATTTGTGGCACCGGTTTTCACCGGCCGTCGGCTGGCTGGCGCGATTCGGGTTCTCTTTATCCTCAACGGCATCTTCTGTCTGCTGGCCGGCATCGGCTTTGTGCTCGACATCGCCCTCCTCGTCTTCGTGACGATCAACCTTGGCATGGGTGCGGCGATGACCGCTGCCACCATCATGCTGGCCGTCTACTTCCGC
The DNA here is from genome assembly GCA_041912075.1 of Anaerolineae bacterium. Lineage (GTDB taxonomy): Bacteria > Chloroflexota > Anaerolineae > SSC4 > Amarolineaceae > SSC4. The sequence continues at coordinate 177 of JAYRNS010000488.1, read as the reverse complement.
CGTCTCGCCCGACCGTAACCCCGCCGGAAAACCGTAGGTCACAGCTCCGGCTGTGACGTCATCCTCGTCCACGCCGCAGCCTATGCCAGCGCGACGCCTCCACGGCAACATCGCGCCACGGATTGGTGCCGGTCCGCGCGTAGGGAGATCGTCACAGCAGGAGCTGTGACCTACGTC
>JAYRNS010000487.1:0-4044 GCA_041912075.1 Anaerolineae bacterium | reverse complement strand
CTGGGATGGTTGAATCGTACCATGAATTTAGGGGATGGCAAAAAAGGAGTAGGAGGAGTAGGGAGTAGGGAGTACGGAGTAGGGCTGCTTGGGCGTGCCGTCAACGAATCGGGGCAACGAATCAGCGAATGGCCGATTTGGAGTGCGGCAGCGGAGCTGCCGCTTTGGCGTGCCATCCGCGAATGTTGGCCGCGAATGCGCGAATCTGGCGTGCAGCAGGCATGCGGTGATCGCCAAGCAAGAGCGCAAGCATGGCTTGCGCACTCCAAAGGGTGCGCGTCTACAATTGTATAGAAAACCGGCTGCCGGTGCCGGGTGTGCTTTGTACGGTCAGGTTTCCACCGTGAGCCTGCACGATGCTCTGCGCAATCGCCAGGCCGAGGCCGCTGCCGGCGGCTTCGGTGCCACGGCCGCGGTAGAAGCGCTCGAAGATGTGGGGTAGATCGGCGGGATCGATACCGGGACCGGAGTCCTGGACCCACAGCTGCACGTTACCCGCAGTGTCGTGGTTGGCGCCAACCTGGACCTGGCCGCCGGGCGGTGTGAACTTGACCGCATTGTCCACCAGGTTCGAGAGCGCCAGCACCAGGCGCGCCCGGTCACAGCGCACGGTGAGCGGATCGTCTGGCAGCGTCATCGTCAGATCGACGCCTTTGTCGTGCGCGGTCCGCTTGAAGGGGCCAGTCGCGATATCCAGCAGTTCAGCCGCATCATGCTGCTCGAAATTCAGCGCAACCAAACCGGCGTCCAGGCGCGACAGGTCGAGCAAGTTCTGCGTGATCCACTCCAGACGCTCGATTTGGACCTGGCTCTCGGCCAGAAACTCGGCCTGTGCGGCGGGATCATCGGCGGCCTGGTGAAGCAGCAGGGCGTTGAAGTTCTTGAGTGCCGTCATCGGGGTACGCAGCTCGTGCGAGGCATCGGCGATAAAGCGGCGCAGGGCATCACGCTCGGCCGCCAGCTCACCAAAACTGACCTCCAGGGAGGTGGCCATGTGGTTGAACTGGCTGGCCAGTGCACCGATCTCGTCCTCGCCGGTTGCGGGTGCACGCGCCGAAAGGTCACCCGCGCGCATCCGCTCCGCCGCAGCCGTCAGGCCCTTCAGCGGCGACGTGAGCCCGCGGCTGACCACCAGACCCACCACCATCGCCAGCAAGGCGGCCGCGGCGGCCGCCAGGCCAAAGGTGCGGCGAATCGTCGCGAGGGCCAGCGCCCCGGCATCCTGCACACCGGTCATCTCGACGTAACCGGCGGGTGCTTCGGTCTGCCCGATCGCCACGCGAACCGACAGCGCTTGTGTATTGGCCGCTGGTAGCGCCGCTGGTGTGGTGTCCACCTGGCGCCGCGGTGCAGTCTCGAACACAAAACGATCACCCCACGGGCTCGAGACGCGCCGGATGCGTGTGATGGTAACCCCCTGGGGTAAACCGCCAAACAAGACGGAGGGGTCGCCGCGCAACAGCGATTCGAGCGCCTGATCCTGTGGGAAGATGAACAACGGCATTTCGAGACGCCAGCCAGGGCTGGCACCGTCCTGTGACGGCACCAGCCACAAAAGCTCATCGGCGTCATCGCGCGGCCCGGAATCGGCCAACACCTGACCGTTGGCGCCGAGAATCCTGACCTGCACGTTGCCCAGAAAAGAAGCGGTGCGCGCGAGCTGGGCCAGCGCCACGGCGCGCAGCGGTGACTGCATGTACTGATTCGCTTCGCGCGCCACCGACCTGGCATTGGCAGCCAGGTCGGCGACGGCCTGCTCTTGTACGTAGCGCGTGAGGAGCGAGACGGCCAGGAGCCACACCAGCCCCACCGTCATGACCGTCAGTACGACGTAACTCGCAACCAGGCGCCAACGGATCGAGCGGAACATTTTCAGACGATTACAGATCCTTTTCGCTGCTCGGCGGTGTCAACGGATCAGGCTGCTGGTGGAATGGCAGATTGGGCAGCAGGTCCTGCAGGTCAGGTAGGCTCGGCATCTGGCCGTTGTTACCACCCTGGAACTGCCGGAACATGCCAAAGGCGCTGATTCCTAGATAGGCCTTGGTGGCATCGGCCGGGTTTTTGCCCAGCGTGACGTCGATGTCTTGGGCCTTGTCCTCGCCCTGGTGGGTCACGGTCAACGTCACCTGGTCACCCGGTTTGTAGCCGGCAATGGCATCGCGCAGCGCCGGGAAATCGCTGACGGTGGTGCCGTCGATTGCCGTAATGACGTCGCCGGTCGTAATGCCAGCTGTGGCGGCCGGGCTGTCCTTGTCGACCTGCAGCACGGCAACCCCTTCGCTGGGTAGACCGTTCTTGAACAAGTCCTGCAGGTCCTGCGGCAGCCCCGGGATGTTGAACGGCACCTGATTGTCTCCGCCGTTTTGTCCATCCGGCTGCTGGTTATCGCCGCCATTCTGTCCATCCGGCAGCAGGACGCGGAACGGCATGTTCGGGCCGCCGCTGCCATCGGTGCGGAACTGGACCATGGGGCCAACCTTCACGCCCAGGTAACCGACCCCGGCTTTGTCGGGGTGCTCGGCTAGGGTCACGCTGACGTCACGTGTCGTTTCGTCGGTCCCGCTAGCCACTGCCAGGGTCACCTTATCGCCTGGTTTGAGCGCACCGATCAAATCGGGCAGCGTATGGTCGGCATCGACGGCGGTGCCATCGACACTCATGATCCGGTCACCCACCTTGAGACCCGCGCTGGCCGCCGGGCCATCGTTTACCAGCTCCACGATCACCGCACCCTTGAGTGCGGATTGGTTCCACGTCATATGATCCTGCGGCATCATACCCATTCCCGTGCCACAGGGTACGATCCCCAGGTAGGCCCGGCCATTCTGTTCGACCAACGTTACGTCAAGTTCACGTTCGGCATCACCGTGACGTACGGTCACCGTCACCTGGTCATCGGCTTTTTTGTCACTCAATGCGGTACTCAGCTCGGCCACACTGTTGACCGCCGTACCGTCCAGCTTCAGGATAATGTCGCCGCGTACAATGCCGGCCTTGGCAGCCGGGCTACCAGCCGCGACCGACGCGACCAGCACACCGTCCGTATCGGCAGCTTGTGCCGTTTCGGCTGTGCTGCCGGTCGCGGCAGCCGAAGCCGTACTGCGACCGGGCAGAAGATTGTTCAACGAATCGGCCAGGTTGGCCGCGCGAGCCTGCACCTGGCTAACCGGCGATCCACTGCTGGCCTGGGCAACACGCAGGAGGGTGAAACCACCCACCAGTGTCGCCATGCCGAGCACCACCACCAACACGAGGGCCACGCCGGCCACAATGGCAATGGTACGTTTGTTCATCGAATAAAACCCCCTATTTTTGCCTGTACATCAAGACATATCGTTGCGTTGTGCCTGACCAGGGACTGACACCACGTTGGTTTCAACCGCAAAGACGCAAAGGGCGCAAAGAATTACCATTTCTCTTTGTGCTCTCTGCGGGCTTTGTGGTTGAGACGGTGCTGCGTTCAGGACACCGTTCACGGAACATTCGGATACATTGTATGTGGCCCAGGTTATACCATGTTTGTGAAGACATTAAGAAATCGCAACACCAGACCCGTGTCAGTTCTCACGCGGCAAATTTGTACCCTAACCCGCGTACGGTCACCAGCCAGCGCGGGTTGGCGGGGTCATCCTCCAGTTTTTCGCGCAGGTGACGCATATGCACGTCGACCGTGCGGTCGCTGCCAATGTCACTCTCGTAACCCCACACGGCTTCGATGAGCACCTCGCGGCTCTGCGGGCGATCGGGGTTGGTCACCAGCTGCCGCAGGAGACGAAACTCGGTCGGCGTCAAGTCTACTGTGTGACCGCGGTGGGCAGCCTGCATACGGTCCAGGTCGATCTCGATCTCGCCAAAACGCAGACGACCCCCGGCGGTCAAGCTGGCCAGCTCACCGTAGGCACGCCGCAGCTGCGCGCGTATCCGCGCCAGCAGCTCGTGCAGGCTGTACGGTTTGACGATGTAGTCATCGGCGCCCAATTCGAGACCCAGCACCTTGTCGAGCTCTTCGTCGCGCGCGGTCAGCATCAGAATGGGGCAGCG